>JAEYPG010000269.1 GCA_023410975.1 Pseudomonadota bacterium | reverse complement strand
AACTGCGTGCACTGCAAGACCTGCGACATCAAGGACCCGACGCAGAACATCGTCTGGGTCACGCCCGAGGGCGGCGGCGGCCCCAACTACGCCGGCATGTGAGTCCTGGCGCCGGTGGCCGCCGGCCGCGGTTCTGGCCGAGGTCAACCCGGCACTGGCCCAGAGGCTGGGCCGCGCCTCACCATACCGGCTGCGCTGCAGCCATGCCTCGCATGCGCTGTAGGCAGGCGCTGAACTCATCACGGTGCGCAACAACCTGCGCCACGTGTCGGTGTCCACCACGTCGCTGTACCTGCGCGCCGACGACGAGTGCCGTGCCAAGCAGACCGGTGTGGCGTTTTCGGGCAGTCGTGTGCGCTGCCCCAGCCTGTTGGGGCAAAGCGCACCAAATGGCGCTGCCGGGACACCGTCTGCCGTAATTCGATTCTTTAAGTGCTTGTCGCGCGGCTCGGCCAAATCCAGCGGCGCCAACGCGTGCTTGACAACCTCGGGTCGCCGGGCCTTGAGCATTATCTTGGCCAGAAGACGTGGCTTCCAGACGTAGCCAAAGTCGTCGCAGCGGTGTGGGTTGAAGGGTGGGCGATACTTTGGGTCGTACAGGCACGCCAGCCTGGTTGTCACCTTGCGATCCCAGCCACCTTTCCCCTGCCTTGGCAGCCCGACACCTCCATGCGTCTGACGCCCATCGATCGAGACACCCTGTGGGACCGCGCCTACGCTACCTTGAAGGCTGCATTGCTTGAAGGCCGCTATGCGCCCGGCGAGCGCATCCTGCTGCGCGAAGTCGCGGACAGCCTGGGCATCAGCCTCACGCCGGTGCGTGACGCCGTGAACCGGCTGATCGCCGAACGTGTGTTGGAGCGGGGTTCCGTCGGCCAAGGGGGAGGAGCCACCGTGCCGCTGCTGAATGCCGAGCAGTTTGCGCAGCTCATGACGGTGCGTGGCAGCCTGGAGCCGGTGGCCGCGGCCGCAGCCGCAAAGGCGGCCAGCCTGGAGCAGCTCGATACCGTCGAACACTGGCTGCTTGAGATGAAGCACGCGGTTGCCGAACGGCAGTCCGAGCACTACCTGGAAGCCCACTACCGGTTCCATTTCGGAATCTATGGCATCTGCAGGATGCCCATCGTCCAAGAGATCATCGAGACCGCTTGGCTGCGTTGCGGGCCGACGCTGCGCCTGGCCTTGCCCGAGTACGTACCGGCACTCAAACGCTACGAGTTCCACGTGGCCGCAATGAACGCATTGCGCCAAAGGGATGGGGAACAGGCTGCGTCGGCCATTCGCGCCGACATCGAAAGCGCGCGCCAGGACGTTTGCGCGCTGCTGGCACAACAGGCCCCCGCGCACTGACCCTCGGGCTGCGCGCCCGCCCGCGCACTACCGCGCTCTAACCCGGCCGTGTGTCAAGCCGTGCTGGCGCAGCACGAAGCCTTGTCGCGCCCAAGACCTGTGTCGCCGAAACAGTTTCCCTTCGGGAATTCCCTTGATCTTGGTTATTTGTTGTTTGTTATAACAATGCTCAGACGCCAATGACCAAGGAGACACCATGGAGCTGCGTTCCCTTTCCACCCGGCTGGTCGCCGGACTGCTCGGTGCCGTTGCCCTGACAGCTGCCAGTGTCCCCGCCGCAGCGGCGGACAAATTCCCCAGTAAGGAGATCCGTTTCATCGTCCCGTGGAATGCCGGGGGCTCCAACGACATCGCGGCCCGTGCGCTGGCACAACTGGTGGCCGAGCAAGGCATACAGGTGATCGTGGACAACGTGCCTGGCGCCACGGGAGCCATCGGCATGACCAAAGTGTCCACCGCCGCGCCCGACGGCTACACGATCGGCATGGGCACGAGTTCCACCCTGGCGCTGATGGCCCAGGGCCTTACCCCGCTGCGCAACGAGCAGTTCGCCCCGATTGCCAGGGTCACGATCGATCCATTGTTGCTGCTCGTGCCGGCCAACGGTCCCGCCGGGAACCTGGACGCGTTCGTGGACCACATCAAGAAGAACCCCGGCAAGGTGTCCATCGGCACGCCAGGCAGCAACAACCTCAACCACATCTTCGCCGTCATGACCGGCCGCGTGGCGGGCAGCGACGTGATTCCAGTGCCTTACACCGGAGGATCCAAGGTGGTGGCCGATCTGGCCGGCAAGCAACTCGACGCTGCGGTGCTCAAGCCTTCGGAGTCCAAGGCGCAGATCGACGGCGGCCTGGTCAAGCCCATCGCCGTGTTTGCCAACGAGCGGCTCAAGGCGCTGCCCGACGTGCCCACGTTCAAGGAAAAGGGCCTGGACGTCTTCCCCTACGGCCCGCTGGTGCAGATGGCCTACATCGTCGCGCCCGCGGCCACGCCGGAGCCTGTGCGCAAGCAACTGACCGAGATCTTCGGCAAGGCGATCCAGAGCGCCAAGTTCAAGGCCCTTGCGCAGGAGGGCGGTGCGGTCGTCGACAACCTCACCGGTGCCGCGCTGGCCGCGGAGATCGGCAGCGTCCAGAAGTCGCTCAACGAGGTGGGCAAGAAGGTCTTCGTCGCCGACAAGAAGTAAGCCGCCTCTCTTTCATCCCCCATAGCCAGATCGTTTCCCATGAGCCCCATCAAGAAAGTCACTTGCCACGTCGTCGCCGCCCCCGTCGAGCGGCCCTTCACGTCCTCGCGCGGCTGGCTCTACAAGACCCGCGGTTCCTGCATCATCGAGATCGAAACGGCCGACGGCATCGTCGGCTGGGGCGAGTGCTATGGCCCCTCCGCCGTGGCCAAGGCCTACATCGAAACCCAGTTCGCGCCTCGCATCGTCGGGCGCGACGCGTTCGACGTCGAGGTGATCTGGGAGGACCTCTACAACCGCATCAAGGACTACGGCTCCAGCGGCATGGCGATCTCCGCGCTCAGCGGCATCGACATCGCGCTGTGGGACATCATCGGGAAGTCCTGCGGCAAGCCGATCCACAAGCTCATCGGCGGCGCGCACCGCACCGAGGTGACCGCCTATGCCACGGGCCTGTACTTCATCGACATGGACCGCCTGATCGAGGAGGCCGTCGAGGAGGCGCGCGAGTTCGTCGAGCAGGGCTTCCAGGCCGTGAAGATGAAGATCGGCCTGGGCGATCCCAAACTGGACATCCGCCGCGTGGCCGCAGTGCGCGAGGCCGTTGGCGAACACGTGCGGCTGATGGTCGATGCCAACCACTGCTTCACCGTGCCGCAGGCAATCCGCATCGGGCGCGAGTTGGAGAAGCTCGACGTCGAGTGGTTCGAGGAGCCGATCTCGCCCGAGGACGTGGACGGCTACGTGGAGGTGACGCGGGCGCTGGACATGGCGGTCGCGGGCGGAGAGAACGAGTTCACGCGCTGGGGTTTCCGCGACCTGGTGGTGCGCAAGGCGATGGACATCGTCCAGCCCGACGTCTGCGCTGCCGGGGGCATCAGCGAGTGCCGCAAGATCGCCACGCTGGCCCTGGCCCATGGCGTGGAATGTGTGCCCCATGCCTGGGGCTCGGCCATCGGCCTGGCCGCGACGCTGCACTTCCTGGCGGCGCTGCCCGACCAGCCGCCGAGCCTGCGCCCCATGCCGCCGCTGCTGGAGTTCGAGCAGTGCGAGAACCCGTTCCGCGACCACCTCTCGCGCGAGCCCATCGTGCAGCAGCGCGGCAAGGTGCAGGTTCCTTCCGGTGCCGGCCTGGGCATCGAGATCGAGCGTTCGGTCCTCGACCGCTACCGCGTTTCCTGAGAGGCCAGGCCATGCGTTTCGTGAGCCTGTGTGGGCCGCAAGGGCAGGGCGTTGCCGGGGTGCTGCTGGGCGACCAGGTGGCCGACCTGTCTCACCCGAGCTGCCGCGAGCTTCTGGGGGGCACGCCTCCTTCGCTGCTGGCCATGGTGGAGCAGGGGCTGCAGAAATGGGCCGAACGCCTCTGCAGTGTCCGCTTCGACAGTGCTGCGCTGCGCCCGCGCGCGGCGGTGCGGCTGCTTGCGCCGTTGCGCCCCGGCAAGGTCGTGGGCGCGGCCTTCAACTTCACCGATGCGCTGGCCGAGCGGAACATGCCGGCACCCGCCGAGCCGGTGACCTTCGTTCGCTCGGGTTGCACCGTCATCGGCCCTGACGAGCCGATCCTCGTGCCGCCGGACGTGGGCCACGTGGGCTACGAGGCGGAGCTGGCCGTGGTGATCGGCCGCCGCGCGCTGCGCGTGAGCCGCGAGCAGGCCATGCGCCACGTCGCGGCTTACACCATCCACAACGATGTCAGCGGCAGCGACCTGGTCAAGGCCGACGGTGGCAACTTCGTGCGTGGCAAGAACCTGCCGGCCTCCGCGCCCCTGGGTCCGTGCCTGGTCACGCCCGACGAGTTGCCCGACCCGTACCGGGTGGGCATTCGGCTGGACATCGACGGCCGGCTGCTGCAGGACGGCTCCACCGCCACGATGCTGTTCGACATCGCCGAGCTCATCGCCCATGTGTCGCACCGCATGCCGCTGGAGCCCGGCGACGTGATCGCCACTGGCACGCCCGCGGGCGTGGCGGCGATGCACAAACCCGCGGCGTGGCTGCAGCCCGGTGCCACGGTATCCATCGAACTCGAAGGGCTGGGGCGCCTGTCCAACCCCGTCCGTGCAGGAGTGCCTTTCCTTGAATGACAAGCCCCGGGTCCTGTTGACCAATCCGATCCATCCGCTGCTGCAGCCCGAGCTGGCACAGCACTGCGAGGTGGTGGTGGCGCCGGACGCCGCGCCGGCCACGATTGCGCGGCTGATCGCCGACGCCGACGGCCTGATCGTGCGCAGCCAGCTTGCCCCCGATGTGTTCGAGCCTGCGCGCCGCCTGCGCGCCGTGGTGCGCCATGGGGTCGGGCTGGACATGATCCCGGTGGCGGCCGCCACGGCGCGCGGCATCCCCGTGGCCAACCTGCCGGGCTCCAACACGGCCGCGGTGGTCGAATACTGCGTGGCGGCCATGCTGCACCTGCGTCGCAACCTGGCTGCCTTGGACGCCACGCTGCGCGAGAAGGGCTGGGCCGCGTCACGGCCACTGGCCGACTGCGGCACCGAGTTGGCGCAAAGCGTGTGTGGCATCGTCGGGGTGGGCGCGATCGGCGCGCGGCTGGCTGCCGTCGTCGCGGGGCTGGGCATGCGGGTCCTGGGCCTGACACGCCGCCCGCAGACGCTGCCGCCCGGCGTGGAAGCTGCCACCAAGGACGAGCTGTTCGCCCAGGCCGACGTGGTCATCCTGTGTTGCCCGCTCAACGACCAGACCCGTGGCTTGGTCGATGCTGCCACGCTGGCGGCGATGAAGCCCAACGCGCTGCTGATCAACGTGTCGCGCGGGGCGGTGGTGGAGACTGCGGCGCTGCTGCAGGCGCTGCGCACGGGGCGCCTGGGCGGCGCCGCGCTCGACGTGCATGAGCGCCAGCCGCTCACCGGCCAGGAACCGGTCTTCGACGCGCCCAACCTCCTGCTCACGCCGCACGTGGCCGGCATCACCGGCACCAGCCTGCACGCCATGAGCCGCGGCGCAGTGGACGCGATGCTGGCGCTGCTGCGCGGGCAGCGGCCGGCCAACGTCGTGAACCCCGAAGTCTTCCGCTGAACCTCCTCCATCGAGACCCATGATGCGCATTGCCGACCTGAGAGCCGTTCCGATCTCCTTCCCCGTCCCTGCCGACAAGTCCGTGCGCCTGGGCATCGGCCGCAGCGTCAAGCGCGACGCTGTCCTCGTGCGTGTCGAAACGGACGAGGGCCACGTGGGTTGGGGCGAGGCGCACCATGGGCGCTGCCCTGGCGCCATCGCCAAGCTGATCGACACCACGTTGCGCGAGCTGGTGCTGGGCATGGACGCCAGCGATGTGGCCGGCGTGTGGGCGCAGGTCTATCGCATGCAGCTCGCCAGCCACGGCATGGGTGCGGCCGCGGCGCTGGCGCTCAGCGGCCTGGACCTGGCGTTGTGGGACCTGCGCTGCCAAGCCACGGGCTGGCCCCTGTACAAGCTGCTCGGTGGTGCGGCCAAGCCGATCAAGGCCTACGCCGGCGGCATCGCGCTGGGATGGCAGGAGCCCGCGCTGCTGGCCGAGGAAGCGCAGCGCCATGTGGCAGCCGGCTACCGCGCGCTCAAGCTGCGCGTGGGCGATACCGCGGCACGCGACATCGAGCGCGTGCGCGCGGTACGGCGGGCCGTGGGCGACGGCATCGAACTGCTGGCCGATGCCAATACCGGCTACACCGTGGACGACGTGCGCCGCGTGATGCCTGCCTTCGAAGAGGCGGGCATCGGTTGGCTGGAGGAGCCTTTTCCGCCGCAGGATCGGCGCGCCTACCAGCAGGCCGCGGCCCTGGGCCGCGTGCCCCTGGCGGCAGGCGAGAACCACTACACCCGCTACGATTTCGCCACCCTGATCGAAGACCAGGCCGTGCGCTTCGTGCAGCCCGACCTCTCCAAGACGGGCGGCGTGACCGAGGCGCTGCGGATCGCGGCCATGGCGGGCGCCTGGAAGCTCACGGTCAACCCGCACACTTCAGCCACGGCCATCAACATGGCGACCTCGATCCACTTCCTCTGCGGCATCGACAACCCCGGCTACTTCGAAGGGGACGTCACCGTGCTCAACCCCTTCCGCGATGCGCTCGCGGACCAGGCGCCTTATGCGCTGGACGAGCAGGGCTGCGTGCGTCCGCACGAGGGTGTGGGCATCGGCTTGAAGATCGACGCGGAGTTCATCAAGGAACACCCGCTGATCGAAGGGCCCTGCTACGTATGAGCCGCAGCGGCCGGTGGCGCGCTTCAGCGCCGGAAACCTTGTGAAGCGCGGCGTGTGCTGGTCCTTTTCCAGCTCGTGCCGGGCCCGGAGCGCCGGGCCGGCGCGACGCTTGCAACCATGCTGGCATGCGGGACGGTACAAGAACGCCGCATAGAACGAGGGCTAAGCACTGCGGGAAACAGGGCAAGGTCACCTTGGGTACCGAGCCCTGAAAAGGCCTTCGGCATCCTCGCTCGGCACAAATGCCGGGGCCTTGCGGCGAGTTATGCACATTTCGGCAGTGTATTGACGGCAACTCGCATGGAAAGCGGTGAAAGTTGACGCTCGAAGCGTAAACATCGGGGCCAAGTCGCGTCCAATACCGGCGTATGTCTGCCCTCATTCGCCACAACGTCAAGATTCTTGGAAGCCGGGAGCCGGCCATCGTGTTCATGCACGGCTACGGCTGTGACCAGCAAGTCTGGCGCCACGTGGCGCCGGCGTTTGCCGACGACTACCGCATCGTGCTGTTCGACCACATCGGCTCTGGCGGCTCCGACCGCGCTGCCTTCGATCGCCACAAGTATGCTGGCTTGGAAGGCTATGCACGTGACCTCATCGACGTGTGCCGCGAAGCACGCCTGGAGCGCCCTGTGCTGGTGGGGCATTCCATCAGCGCGATGATCGCCGTCGTGGCTGCACGCATGGCACCCGGCCTGTTCGACCGCCTGGTGCTGCTTGCGCCCAATCCCTGCTATCTCAAGGACGGCGACTACGACGGAGGCTTCACGCGCGAAGACATCGAGCAGTTGCTCGACACGCTCGACAGCAACTTCTTTTCGTGGGCGCGGATGATGGCGCCCGTGATCATGAACACGCCTGAGCGCCCGGAGCTGGCTGACGAGCTCGCCAACCGCTTCTGCGCCATGGACCCTGTCGTGGCCCGGCATTTCGCCCGGGTCACTTTCATGTCGGACTGCCGCCACGAGTTGGCGCACGTGCAGCCTCCTTGCCTGGTGCTGCAGTGTTCGGATGATGCGCTGGCAGCCTTGCATGTGGGCGAGTACCTGCGTGACCACCTGCCGCATGCGGAGCTGGCAGTCATGAAGGCCAGCGGCCATTGCCCGCATCTGAGCGCTCCGCAGGAAACGATTGACCTCATCCGGCGCTTCCTGGCCTCACCGGTGCCCCGAGCAGAGGGCGGCTTGTGAGCCACGTAGAGCTTCACGAGCAGGTGCCCTGCGGTCACTTGCTGGTGCGCCGCGATGGCGTCGTCCTGCGCGCCAACCGGTTGTTTGCACAGTGGTGTGGCCGTCCTGCCGGCGATATCGAGGGACGCCTGCAACTGCGCGAGCTGCTGGCCATGGCCAGCCGCATCTACCACGATACGGCCTACGTGCCGCTACTTGCACTGCAGGGCTTCGCCCACGAAATTTCTTTCGAGCTGGCCGTGCCGGGGGCATTGCCGCTACCGGTGCTGGTCAACGCACAGGTGCAGCCGGCTCAGGATGGCCTCGATCCGATTACCAGCATCACGGTCTTCAACGCCAGCGCCACGCGGCGCCACGAGCGCGCGCTGATGGCCGCGCGGCGCGAGGCCGAACGCGTCTCCGACGAATTGGCCGATCGCAACGCCGAATTGCAGGCTCAGAGGGAGCGCCTGCGCGTCACGCTGGACTCGATGGGCGACGCCATGGTTTCGGTAGACGCCAGCGGGCGGATCGACCTGATCAATCCGGCTGCCTTGGCATTGCTGGGGACGGAGGCCGCCCAGGCCGTGGGCCGGCCCTTCGCCGACTTGGTAACGCTGCTGTGGGCCGAGGATCAGCAACCGCGGCCCTGCCCGGTGGCCGCGTGCCTGTCGCAGCAGCAGCCGTTGCAGGCGGCACGCGAGAGCATGCTGCGCATGGCTGATGGATCGCCGTGCCGCATCAGTGACACCGTGACGCCGATCCGCGACCAGCATGGCGAGTGCACCGGTGCGGTCTGGGTCTGTCGCGACCTGCGCGAACAGTACCGCCTGGCCGAGCGCGCGGCCTACGTGCTGCGCCACGACACGCTCACGGGGCTGTTCAACCGGCAGGAGTTTGAGCAGACGCTGGCGCGCCGCGCCGCGGCCGCGCAGCCGCCCGGCCACACCCAAATGCTGTGCTACATCGACCTCGACCAGTTCAAGGTCATCAACGACACGCTGGGGCATGCCGCAGGCGATGTGCTGTTGCGCGAGGTGGCGCAACTGCTGCGTGGCGGCGTGCGCCGCGACGACCTGCTGGCGCGGCTGGGCGGTGACGAGTTCGGGGTGTTGCTGGGCGGCTGCTCGGTGGACGAGGCGCTGCAACGCGCGCAGATGTTGCGCCGGCGCATCGAGTCGCACTGCTTCTACTGGGAGGGCAGCGCCCATGGCGTGAGCGCCAGCGTGGGGCTGGCGCAACTGCCCGGCCCCGGCGAGCAGCCTTACCTCACGTTGATCCATGCCGACATCGCCTGCCACGCCGCCAAGGAGGCCGGGCGCAATCGCGTGCAGTTCTTCTCGAAGGCCGACGCGCAGGTGCAGGCACGCCGCGGCGAGATGCACTGGGTCACGCGGCTGCAGCGCGCGCTGGCGCAGGACCGATTCGAGCTTTTCTTCCAGCCCATCGTCGGCACGACAGCCGGCAGCGACGGCCCGCCTTACGGCGAGATCCTGCTGCGTTTGCGCGGCGACGACGGTCAGCTCGTGTCACCGGCGCTGTTCATCCCCGCAGCCGAGCGCTACCAGCTCATGGGTGCGCTGGACCGCCTGGTGCTGCGCAAGGCCATCGACTGGTTGCAACGCACACCCGTCGTCTGTTGCTCAGTCAACGTCTCTGGACAGTCGATAGGCGACGCATCGTTCCTCGAGGACGTTGTAGCCAAAATCCAGCGCAGCGGCGTGGATGCGCGGCGGCTGTGCTTCGAGATCACCGAAACCGCCGCCGTGGGCAACCTGGATGCGGCGCAAGCCTTCATCGCGCGGCTGCGCACGCTGGGCGCGCGCTTTGCATTGGACGACTTTGGTGCGGGACTGTCGTCTTTTGCCTACTTGCGTACGCTGCAGGCGGACTTTCTCAAAATTGACGGCAGTTTCGTCAAGGACCTGCACCAGGACGCCCAGCACCGCGCCATCGTGGAGTCCATCCACCGCGTGGCCGCCGCGTTCAACATGCGCACCGTGGCAGAGTGGGTCGAAAACGAGGCAGTGCTGGACGAGTTGCGAGCCATCGGCATCGACTATGCGCAGGGCTGGCACACGGGTAGGCCAGTAGCGGTCGAAAGCTGGCGTGGCCAAGACGCCACCTGAGGTCACGCCGCACCCGTGTCGCCCGCGTCAATGCCCTCGACCGCTGTCGAATTCACCAGTCCGCGCGAGGCGCGCTTGGCCTCGTACATGGCCGCGTCGGCCTGTGCCAGCAGTTGATGCGCGCTCACGTCGCGGCCACCGCTGTAGCCGGCGCTGCCGATACTGGCTCGCACGCTGATCTGCACCCCGCTGGGCAGTACCACGGGTGCGCTGATGGCGGCGTAGATCTTTTCCACCACCTGCACCACATCCGATGCCCGGGGCATGCATTCGAGCAGCACCACGAACTCGTCGCCGGCCAAGCGGGCCACGGTGTCTGTGCGCCGCACGCTTTGGCGCAGCCGCTGCGCCACGGCCTGCAGCAGCGCATCGCCGGCCTCGTGGCCATGGTTGTCGTTGACGGCCTTGAAACCGTCGAGGTCCAGGAACAGCAGCACCAGCGGGCAGTTCAGGCGCTGTGCGCGCAGCATTGACAGCGTCAGTACCTCCATCAGGCGTCGCCGGTTGGGCATGCCCGTCAGGGCGTCGTGGTGGGCCGCGTGCGCGAACTGCAGCTCCAGCTTCTTCCGCTCGGTGACGTCGTACACCAGCACCATGAAGCCGTCGAGGCCTTCTTGCCCGTCGCGGTTCGGTACGTAGGTCACCTCCACGAACCTTGCCTTTCCCGCCAGCGCCATCTCCTGCTCGAACGTCACGCGCTGGCCCAGGAGCACCTTTTGCACGTGCGGCTGCAGCAGTCCGAAGTTGGGCTCGCCCACCAGATCACGCATGGAGCTTCCCAGCAACGTTTCCGGCTCGACGCCCCACCACGATCGGTAAGCTTCGTTGACGAAGCGATAGCGCAGCTCACGATCGACAAGCGCTACCAGTGCCGGCAGGTTGTCAGCCACGGTCTGCAAATCTTCACGGCTACGGCGCAACTCCTGCGTGCGCTCGCTCACCCGCTGCTCCAGGCCGGCGTTGAGCTGCTCAAGTTCCTGGGCATGTGCCCTCAAGCGCTCACGCGCTGTCACGAGCGCGGCCAGGAGCCAGTGCGCCTCCTTGTAGCTGCGCCCGCGCAGTGACAGTGACGTTGGGGCCTGAGGGTTGCGCAGCCAGTGGGTGATCTGCGCCAGCGGCGCCGCCAGCCGCCGCCCGGCCAGCGGCGAGAGCACGGCCATCAACAGGATCACGCCAACGGTGGCCAGCACCAGCTGCTGGTGCAGCCCGGCGTAGCGGTCCAAGGCCACGGCGGGCGGCTGGCGCACCACCACGCGCCAGCCCAGCCCGGGGTAGCTGCCGTGCCCCTGAGTATTCACCACCGCTGTGACGTACTGGCCTTCACCCGGCCACGCCGTCACGGCGCCAGCCAAGCTTGAGGCCGCGGCGAGCGCTCCTACATCGAGCTGCTTGCCCACGCTGCCTTCGGGCCCGAGCAGGACCTGGCCGTCATGCTGGACGATGAAGGTCTGTATACCCTGGTCGCGCATCACGGGTGCGAGCAGCTGGCGCTCGATGTCGTGCGCCCATTCCCAGCTCAGGTGCGCGCCCACCACAGCGCGCGTGGTGCCGTCCACCACCACTGGAGCGGCCAGATCGACGAAGCGCCAGGGCTCGGCCTGTGGCGGCAGCAGCCGCTCCAGCAGCACCGCGTTGTGCACGTCGCCGGCGAAGGGGCCTCGTGCTCCAGCCTGGAACCAGGGGCGCGAGGACACGTTCTGGCCTTCAAGCAGTCCGCCCGTGGCGGCCAGCACATGCCCGTCGTGGGCTGCCACGCCGATCCAGGTACACAGCGGCGCCTTGCGCTGCAGGGTTTGCAGCGCATCGCGCACCAGGCGCGGGTCGGCGAGCGAGCGCAGCAGTTCGGAGTCGGCCAATGCCATGATTTCCGCATGGCGCTCGGCCATGCCGCGGTCGAGCTGGTCGCGCAACTGCCAGCCCACCTGCGTGAGTTGGGCGCCGGCCTGACTCAGTTCATGGCGCCGGGCAAAGTGCTCGATCACGAAGCTCAGCGCAAGGGCCGTGATCAGCACCGCGCCCAGCAGGGTCAGGGCGAGCCATGTGGACAAAGACCGACCTGCCGTGGCGCGGTATTGGGAAGACAAGAGCATGCAGACGCAACGGGGCAACGGAACATGGGACTATCGACGCCTCCACAGCGCCCTTGAACCGTGTCACTGCGGCAGCCTGAGCTCCTGCGTGCATTTGTTGACGTGCACGCGTGCTGGGTTGGCGGTGGTCGTTGTGCCTGGGTGTGGATGACGGTATGCGCCGGGTCCTTGCAACGGCTACCGCATGGTGACCATGTGCCGGCATGCGGCGTCCGCTTTCCCACGGCCGCTGAAAACCGCGTCACCACCGCCGGAAGGATGCGCTTTTCCACGGCCATCAACATCTGCCGGCATACCATTGCTCAAGCAACGGTATGCCCCGAAGCCATGGCGGCGCCAGGTCCCGAGCGGTGGAACAGCTTGCTCGCGACTTCAATTCCACAAAAACAACATACCGGATAAGACTGAACTTTGTTATGTCCCTCTGCTCCGGCCACACCGTTGAAGAAAGGAAAGAGCAAACCTTCTTGCTCGGCTCTGCGCTTTTCTGTGACTCCGAAGCCTTTTGACGAAGACCGAGGCCCAGCCGTGTGGGAGGAAAGAAACAGACAGCTTTGTTGTTGAGCTTGGCTTTTATTGGCGCGTTCTCGTTTTGGAGCGGTGAGGTGAGGGGGACAAAGTGCGATCAAGAAGCGGCGAACAGGAAGGTTGTGGACGGTTGATGAATCACAGGTATGTTGCAAAGCAGCGTGGGCCACTCGACCCCTAAAGCAGCTCAGGAAAGACAAGGGTGGGGGCTGGTGACTGCATCAGCGTGGCAGGTTCATCGCGCCCACTTCGCCGCTGGTCTCTCTCATTTCGGTAAACGCCGAATGCTCGCCAAGATCAGCATGACGCTCACAAGCAGCAAGACTGTGAACACGCACACGGCACCCCGCAGCCCCAGCGCGTCGGTCAGAACCCCAAGGCCTATGGTAGATGCGGCGGAGCCCAGATAGCCCGCCACCAGATAGGTCGAGGCCATCTGTGCGCGGCGGTTTGGTGGCGCGATCTCCGTCACGGCACTGGAGGACCCGACAAAGCCCACCCCGTAGCCGATGCCGCCCGCAATGGTGGCCAGTCCGAGGCACCATGCCGAGCTCGTTTCCAAGGCGCCCATGCATCCGGCCATGGACACGACCAGCAGGACAAGACCGGCTTGCACGGTCGTGCGTCGCGCAAGGCGAGGAGCTGCCATCTGGCTGCAGCCCGCCACGACCTGGAACAGCGCAGCGATGAGCCCGGCGCCTCCTGTACCCAGCCCTGGCAAGGCCTCTCGTGCCAGAGTCGGGCCGAAAGCCATGAAAGCTGCACCCACCGACCAGGCGGCGACCACCACGGCGCAGGCCACGATGAAGCGTTGGCGCACCGGCCGGAATTGCTGAGACCAGCTCGGCGGTGGAGTCTGCACAGACGATGGCGACGACGTCCTTGACGCCATGGGCCAAGGCAGTCGCAGCAGCCCGGCGATGGCCGCAATGGCCAGCAGCGCATCCACCACGAACGGCAACGCCGTGGGCCAGACACCCAGGTGCAGCGCGGCCGACGCGGTCAGCGGTCCGAACGCCGCGCCAGTGGTGAACGCGAGCGTGGCGATCATCGCGGCCCGCGGCCTGCGACCCGATACCGCATCGAGGTCGGCCAGCGCGGCCGTGCACACGCCGCTCAGGGCGCCGCTGCCGATTCCGGTGAGCAGCCGGCCGAGGAACAAGCCCGCCAGGCTTGAGGCCCAGGCAAACACCAGGGAGCCCGCCATCACCGCAACCAGCGCGGGCACGATCACAACACGACGGTCCGCATGGCGGTCCGACACGCGCCCCATCGTCATCAGCGATGCCAGCACACCAACGGCATAGACCGTGAACAACGCTGTCAGCGTCGTGGACGAGAAGTGCCAGCGCGACTGGTAGAGGCCATAGAGCGGCGACGGCGCCGTGCTGCCAAAGAGCGCACTGCCCAGCGCCAGCGCGAGGCAAGCCCGCGCTGTTCCGATTGTTGAGGCCACGTTCAGAAAATGCTTCAGGTTGACCAGAGGAGTTGCACAGTCCTCTGGCACGCCTGACGCCAGCACCAGCGAACAGGCCATGCCAACTCAGGCCAAGCAGCAGTGCGCAGTCCGTACATTGCAGCGTCCGGACTGCCAGCCATGGCCAGTGAGCCTTGCTCGGCAAAGGAGCAGCGCACGCCGGCGCTGTTGCCCCCTGCCCACATATGTGCGCTCAGACGTTCATGACCGCCACGGCGCGTGCATTCAGGTAAGCGTCGAGCGCCTCAGGTCCGCCCTCGGATCCGTAGCCGGAGTCCTTGATGCCTCCGAAGGGCATTTCGGCGCTGGGCATGGCCGGCATGTTGATCCACAACATGCCGACCTCCACGCGACGCATGAGCAAGTCGGCGTTCTTCAGCGACTTGGTGAAGGCATAACCCGCCAAGCCGAAGGACAGGCGGTTGGCTTCGGAGATCGCGTCCTCCAGCCTGTCGAAGGAGCGGATTGCCGCCACCGGTCCGAAAGGCTCGTCATTGAAGACCTTGGCCTGCAGCGGCACGTCGAGCAGCACAGTCGGCTCCCAGAAGTTGCCGGCGTCGCCGATGCGCTTGCCACCGGCCAGGACCTGGGCTCCCGCCTGGACCGCATCCTCGTGGAACGCGGCCATCGCCGTGAGGCGGCGAGGGTTGGCCAGCGGACCCATCTGCGTGCCATCGGCCAAGCCGTCACCAACCTTCAGCCCTTGCGCATACTGAGCCATCTGCTGCGCGAACTGGTCCTTGACGCTCTCGTGCACCAGGAAGCGCGTCGGCGAGATGCACACTTGGCCGGCGTTGCGGAACTTGGCGGCGCCGGCGGACTTCACGGCCAGCGCGATGTCAGCGTCCTCGCAGACGATCACCGGGGCATGGCCGCCGAGCTCCATCGTCACGCGCTTCATGTGTTGGCCGGCCAGCGCTGCCAGATGCTTGCCCACCGGGGTGGAGCCGGTGAAGGTGACCTTGCGGATCACCGGGTGCGGGATCAGGTAGCTGGAGATCTGGGCCGGGTCGCCGTACACCAGGCCCAGCACGCCCGGCGGTATGCCGGCATCGGCGAAGGCCCGGATCAGCGCGGCGGGGCCGGCTGGCGTCTCTTCCGGCGCCTTGACCAGCATGGAGCAGCCTGCGGCCAGGGCCGCGCTGACCTTGCGCACCACCTGGTTGATCGGAAAATTCCAGGGCGTGAACGCGGCGACCGGGCCCACCGGGTCCTTCAGCACCATCTGGCGGATCGCCAGGTTGCCGCGTGGCGGCACGATGCGGCCGTAGACGCGGAAACCTTCCTCGGCGAACCACTCGATGATGTCGGCCGCGGCCAGGGTCTCACCCTTGGCTTCCGCCAGCGGCTTGCCCTGCTCCTGCGTCAGCAGCGGAGCAATCTCGGCGGCACGCTCGCGCATGAGGGCGGCGGCCCGGCGCATGATCTTGCTGCGCTCGGCGACCGTCATGTCACGCCAGGTCTCGAAACCCTTCTGCGCGGCATCGAGCGCCTTGTCCAGGTCGGCCTGGCCCGCATGGGCAACGCGGCCAATCTCCTGGCCGGTGGCCGGGTTGAACACGGCCAGCGTCCTGCCGTCCGCGGCATCGAGCCACTGGCCGTTGATGAAGAGTTGCGTGTTGGGGTAGGTCATGCTGAGCCTCGTGCGGTAAGCAGTGCTTGGAAACGTTGTTGATTCGCCCGAATGCCGGACTCTAAACGGCCTGGTGATTCAACTACTTCCTGTCGGTGCAAGCTGAGCGGATGTCCCCATGGCCACCGGCCACGCGCCACCCGCAACATTGGAAACCTCCGGCGCTCACTGCCAGGCCGAAGTCGATTCAGGCGCTGACAGGCAGCTGCAATGCAGGTGGGTACGCGGCGTTCCAATCGCCTGCATCGCCATGCGATGCGCGAGCATCGTCGCACGAGACTCAAGGTGAAGGTCTCGGCCAGGTCGAGCCGCTGGCGCGAGCGCGACAGGCGCTTCAGCTGGTGCCGGAAACCGCCGAGCACGCCGCTATCCGATGCGCCATCAACCAGGCAGGCACTGCCAAGCCACTGCGCGTGCCTGTATGCCCTCGTGCCTGGCACACGGTGCCACCCGCGGATGGCGTCCACGCCGCTTCTGGCGCCAGGGATCAGCGCCCGCCACGTCCACGAGGTTCATGTTCTCGGCACCATGAGCAGCAGGTGCTTCCATTGCTGCTGAGGCCCATCTGGCTAACGCAGTCTCTCCGCGGGGATGAACAACAGCGCTCAAGATTCGAACTGGATATTCCGCTCCTGCACCAGCTTCGCTAGCGACCGGCGCTGGCTGTCCACAAAGCCCGTGAATGCCTGACCACGCGCCGCAGTGAGCTTGATGTTGAGCTCCGCAAACTGCTTTTGCAGCTGCGGCTGGACCGCGATCTTCTCCAGTTCAGCGCCAAGGCGGTTCACGATGTCGGCAGGAGTGCCGCGCGGCGCAAAGACGCCATGCCAGGACGTGAACTGGTAGTCCGGGACACCGGCTTCCGCCATGGTCGGTGCCGTGGGGAACGCAGGCGAACGCTCGCCCGTGACTGCAAGCAGCTGGAGCCTGCCGCTCTTGACCAGGCCCGTGGCGGCGCCGTCGATCATCACGTCCACCTGGCCGGCCACGAGGTCGTTGAGGGCCGGCACGCTGCCCTTGTAGGGCACATGGACCAGCTCGATTCCCGTGCGGGCCCGCAGCATTTCCATTGCCAGGTGGCTTGGCGTGCCGTTGCCGCCGGACGCATAGGTCAGCTTTCCGGGCTGGGCCTTGGCCCGAGCGATGAAGTCTCCCAGGCTGCGCACGCCGAGGCCGGGATGGACCACCACCAGCAAGGACACCGACGTGAGCCGTGCCACGGGCACGAAGTCACGCACCGGGTCGTAGGGCAGCTGCGGCAGTGCCAGGCGATTGATCACGTGGGTGGCAATGTCGCCCAGCAGCAGCGTGTAGCCATCAGCGGTTTCCTTGGCCACGGCGCCGGTCCCCAGCGAGCCGCCAGCGCCGGCGCGGTTGTCGACGATGACGGTCTGGCCGACGGCCGCTGAAAGCTGCTGACCGATGGTCCTGGCGATCAAGTCGGAGTTGCCTCCGGGCGGAAAGGGGACGACCAGGCGCAGCGGCTTCGCCGTCGGCCAGCTTTGAGCCTGTGCGGTCCCGATGCCCAGGCCCGGAGCAGCGGCCAGGGCGAGGCAGAGTTTTCGGCGGTTCATGTTCATGCTTGTCTTTTGATAGGACGGCGTTCTTGTGTTCAATAGAAGCGATCGGTCTTCAGCCCGGCGAGCCGACCGTGCGCGTCGGATCGTCCAGCGGCGGCAGCGGGTAGTGCATGCCGCGCTGGCCCCCGAAGTGCCGGTCGCCCTTGCGGACCTTGGGCTCGACGGGGAAGCCGACGAGTCGATCGCCGGCGATCCACTCCCGGTCAATGCCCCAGGCGTTCTTCACAAGCACCTGCTCAAGCTTTTGCTGAATGTCCCGGTAGCCCGCCACGCCGGTGAGGTTGACGGTTTCGGCTGGATCGATCTGAAGGTCGAAAAGCTGCAGATGGTTGCCGGCGGGATACCAGATCAGCTTGTGGCGACCGTCATGGGCCATGCGGGTTGCGAGCTCGTTTTCCTTGCATTCGCCGTAGAGCGTCTGGCGCTGCTGGTCGCCGACCATCGGGATGCCGTCCACGGTCGATGGCACCGGCAGGCCGGCCAGGGACAGCAGCGTGGGCATGACGTCCTGCAGGCCCACGAGCCGGTGGTCCACATGGTTGGCGGCCACGCGCTGGTCCCCAGCCGCTCCGACCAGGAGCATCGGGATCTGGGCCGCGCCCTCGTAGAACACGCGCTTGGCCCACAGGCCGAAGTCTCCAAGCATGTCGCCGTGGTCGCTGCAAATCAGGATCACGGTGTCGTCAAGCAGCTGCTCCTCGCGCAGCGTGCCGATGAGCACCCGCAGCTGGTGGTCGATGTGCGTGCACAGCGCGTAGAAGGCGCGCCGGATGGCCTGCAGCTCATGGTCACGGAACTGCGTGGGCCAGTGTGCCCGGGTCGCCTGCAGGGCCGGCGGCAGCGCGCCGTCGGCCCAATCGGCTTTTTGCGGCATGTCCACATGGGCCAGCTCGTACATGTCCATGTACGCCGCCAGCGGAACGAGTGGCGGGTGAGGGTGGGTGTAGGAGACGTGCCAGAAGGCCGGGCGGCGCGGGTCGCGGCGCTTGATCATGCGAGCCGCCTCGCGTGTCGTCCAGTTGGTGACGTGCATCTGTTCCGGCAGATGCCACGGGCGGAACAGGTAGTCGTTGTTGTTCATGCCGTGCAGGAACTGCGTGCCCGCAGCGCCCTGTTCGGCGAGGTACATGTCGTAGTCATCGACCGCGCCCAGCTGCGGACGGCCTTCTTCGGCGAGCAGGATGTCGTCGAAGCCGATGCGGTCCCGCTGCGGGTAGACGTGCATCTTCCCGACAGCGTAGGCCTGGTACCCGCCATCCCTGAAGCACTGGGCCACCGAGGGCAGGGCGGGCATCTCCTGCGCCGGCTTGAACTCGCGGTCGCCGTGCGTCCGGGACGTGGTGCCCGTCATGACCGTGCGCCGAGCCGGGATGCAGATCGGGCATTCGGAGTAGGCGCGGGGGAAGCGTGTTCCCAGCCGAGCCAGGTGGTCCAGCGTGGGCGTGAGGATGGCGGGATGGCCGGCAGCGCGAAGCAGCTTGCCCGGCCACTGGTCCATCATGACAAACAGGACGTTGGGTTGGTTCTTCATCGTTCGGCTTTCTTCAGGCCTTGCCCGGTGCGGTGGCCGTGAAGTAGTGGGGATGGCGGTCAGCGATCTCTTCAGCGAACCGGACGTTCATGCGGATGTGCTCGCGCAGCACGTCGGCGGCGGCGGCCGGTCGGCCGGCGCTCAATTCGGCCACGATGGCGGCGTGCTGCTCCAGGGACCGCTGAGGGGCATCGGGGCGGCTTTGCGCCAGCACTCGCACCCGGCGGTGCAGTTCACGGGCTTCGAGCACGTAGCGCCACGCACCCGCAACGCCAGCGAGCTCCAGCAGGCGCTTGTGGAACCACTCGTCGCATTCCAGCACGGTGGCCACGTCGCCACTGCGAGCGGCAGTGCGCTGGCGGCCCACGCAGGTCTTGAGCGCATCGACTTCGTCCCGCGGCAGCGGGGCGGCCAGCCGCATCATCGCGGAGCACTCCACGGCCTCGCGCACGAACAACGCCTCACGGATGCGCCCCAGGTTCATCCGCGCCACGAAGGTGCCAACCTGCGGCACCACTTGGATCATTCCTTCCAGGGACAGGCGTTGCAACGCCTCGCGCACCGGCGTGCGTGACACCTGGAGGTGAGCGGCAATCTCGTTTTCCGAAACGGCCGCTCCAGGCAAGAGCTTGACGTTGAGGATGGCGTTGCGAAGGCGCTCGTGCACTTCCTGTCGGATAGGGCGTCCCGAGCCAAGGTCGACAGGGCCACCCAGCTCCAACAGGGCGGCGTCCGCCGTCATAGCGATGCCTTGGGATGGGGCGCTGGCCTCGCGCTGGGCAGATGCCGGTGGCCGACCGCGGCGACGCGGCGTGGCCTGGGCTTCAACAGCGTCCATTGGGTTCTTGCTCCGGAAGTTCATTGAGGACAGGCAAAAATTCTAAAATACTTGCATTCAAGAATTCCAGAGTTAAACCCTTGTCGAGTCTGGAGATGCATGCACGGTGTGGAAGGCTGCGGTGAAGCGCTGCCTGGCATTGAACTCACCCTAAATCCGGCGGTTGCCGCCGTGTGAATCAGCCAGCGGGCCAATGCTGACAAGCACTTGGCTCGGTCAGGCAGACTCACCCGATGGGTGAAGCAAGACGCAAGCGGGCCTTGGCCCTGAGA
>JAEYPG010000255.1 GCA_023410975.1 Pseudomonadota bacterium | reverse complement strand
CTGCAGCAGCGTGTCGGCCGCGGCCAGCGCGGCATCGGCGGGCTCGAACTCGCGCAGCAGCGTGGAGGCCAGCGCCTGCGCGTACAGCGCGCCCAGCTTCTCGGCCGTACCGGCGCTGGAGCCGGCCTGCTGAGCCTGGTTGCGGCGCAGCGCCTGCACGGTGGTGTCCATCAGCACGCGCGCGCGCGCCTGCGCCAGCGCGTGCTCGATGGCGCCATCGGGCGGGACGTTCTTGGCGGCATGCGGATCGGCCTGCACGCGGGCGCGGGCCTCGCCGATGCGCTCGGTGGTCAGCGGGTGCGAGCGCAGGTAGGGATAGTTGTTGCTGTCGTTGAGCCGGTTGGCGTGTTCCAGCTTCTCGAACATGCCCGCCACGCCGGCGCTGGCGTAGCCGGCGTCGCTGTGCACGCCGTAGCCGACGCGGTCAGCCTCGCGCTCCATGTCGCGCGAGTAGTTGAGCTGCCCCTGCACCATGGCGGCCTGCCCGCCCACCACGGCTGCCTGCGCCATGGCCGCGTTGCCAGTGCGGCTGGCAGCCAGCACGCCCAGGATCATGGCCGCCATGCCCACCATCGACTGGCGCGAGGAGCTGCTGATGCTGCGCGCGATGTGGCGCTGCGTGACGTGCGAGAGCTCGTGCGCCAGCACCGCCGCGAGCTCGTCACGGCTGGCAGTCATGGCGATGAGCCCCAGGTGCACGCCCACGTGCCCGCCGGGCAGCGCGAAAGCGTTGACGCTGCGGTCCAACACCAGGAACACCTCCCAAGCAAAGGCGTTGGCCGTGTCGGCGCCGATCTCGCCGCGCCGGCGCGCCGTGCCTACCAGCGGCTGCCACAGCGACTGCACGTAGTCGAGCAGCAGCGGGTCGTCGAGGTAGGCCGGGTCGCGGCGGACCTCGCGCATGATCTGATCGCCCAGGCGGCGCTCGGCATCGACGCTGAACTCGCCCGAGACCGAATCTCCCAGCGCGGGCAGGGACGATGGCGAGGGTTGCGCCCGCGGCGCGGCGGCCGGCAGCGCGGCCAGCGCCAGGCCGGCAACGAGGGCGGAGGCGGCAAGGGAGTGCTTCAAGGTCGCGGGAGGGGCTGCAAAACGGCTGGCTATGATCGCACCGCGCTTTTGCTGCCAGGTTTCCCGCCATGAACAACCCGCTTACCCACTTCGACAGCCAGGGCCAGGCCCACATGGTGGACGTCTCGGCCAAGGCCGCCACGCACCGCGTGGCGCGCGCCAGCGGCAGCATCCGCATGCTGCCCGAGACGCTGGCGCTGATCCGCGAGGGCACGGCCAAGAAGGGCGACGTGCTGGGCATCGCCCGCATCGCCGCGATCCAGGCCGCCAAGCGCACCTCGGACCTGATCCCGCTGTGCCACCCGCTGCCGCTCACACGCGTGGCGGTGGAGCTCGACATCGACGAGGCCCTGCCTGGCGTGCGCTGCACGGTGCAGGCGGAAACGGTGGGCGTCACCGGCGTGGAGATGGAAGCCCTCACCGCCGTTCAGGTCGGCCTGCTCACCATCTACGACATGTGCAAGGCCGCGGATAAAGGCATGGTAATGGGCGACATCCGCCTGCTGGAGAAGAAGGGCGGCAAGTCGGGGCACTGGCAGGCCGGGGGCTGAGCCCGGGGCGCGGCGGGCGCCGCGCCGTCTCCGTCAGGGCATCACGTCCAGGAAATCGCGCCACTCCAGCGCCTTTTGCGGCGCCTCGCACTGGAAGGGCTTCTCGTCGGCCGCCTTGAGCAGCGCGCTCGCCGCGCACGGCGCGAAGAAGGGTTCCGACTGCGGATAGTGGAACTCCCGCAGGCGCTGGGCAACGTGGCGTGCACGGTCGAGGTCGCCCGCGTCGGCCAGCGCTTCGGCCCAGGCCTGCATCAGCCGGGTGTCGAGCAGGAAATGCGTGGCGCGTTCGAAGGCCACCAGCGCATCGGCCGGGGCGTCGGCCGTTGTGGCGGCGGCGTAGTCGGCATGGTGGGCGAAGAAGACGCTGTGCTGGCCGTCCTCGATCCGCTGCGCCAGCGGGCCCGCGTCCGCGCCGGGCGAGAAGATCGACACCACGCGGCCGTAATCCATCAGCGAGAACACTGCCCCCGCCGCCAGCAGCAGCCCGGGCAGCCGCGACATCAACGCACGCCGGGGTGCCGCGGCGGCTTCGGCGGGGACCGCCGGCGGCGTGCCCAGACACACGCCCCACATCCACGCCGCCGGCAGCAGGAAATAGGCGTACCACAGCGGGTACTCCAACTGGCTGTGCAGCGCCACCAGCAGCACCATCACGAAAAGGGCGCGCAGCGCCGTGCCCGCGACACCCTTCACGGCCCAGGTGCGCCGCCAGGCCTGCCACAAGGCCAGTCCCAGCAAGCCCAGCACCAGCAGCGCCAGCGGCACGCCCAGCTCCACCGCGAACTGCAGCACCACGTTGTGGGTGTGATCGAAGAAGGCTACCGGGCGGCCGGGGAAGGGGGTCAGGGTCCAGGCGAAGTTGAACTCGCCGAAGCCCACACCCGTCCAAGGCTGCTGCGCAATCATCTCCACGGTGTTACGCCAGATGCCAAAGCGCGAGCCGGAGACGTCAGCTTCGCCCAGCCGCGTGGCCGCGCCCAACGTGCTGTCCGCCTGCAGCGTCTTGAGCGCCATCGCCCACGCCCCATAGAACAGCGGCGCCCCCAGCAGCAGCAGCCGGGTCGGTCGTGACAGCCGCTTGTCCACCACGCCCCACAGTGCCAGCAGCAACACGCCCAGGGTGCCTGTGCGCGACCCCGACAGCTCGATCCCGACCACCATCAGCGCGCCCAGCAGTGCCGTGCTGCGGGTGGAGAAGCGTCCGGCCTCGCGCAGCGGCACCAGCGCCACCAGCGACCACAGCAGCAGCGTGCTGAGGTGGTTGGGCTGCCGCAGGTTGCCCACGGCGCGTCCGGGCAGACCCGAGCGCGCCACCAGCACACCGTCGGCCCAGTTCGGCGCAAACACCTGCACCAGGGCGATCAGGCTGCTGAGCACGCCCACCACCACCCAGCCCAGCAAGAACACCTGCAGCGCCGCCGCGCGTGCCGGCCCCTGCAGCGCCGCCCCAGACCAGGCCATGACCAACGCGCCCAGCAGCAACCCCAACGCCGAGGCCGCCAGGCTGGCCGGCAATGCCACCGCGGCGGACCACAGCACGCTTAGCACCAGCAGCGCCAACGCCCCGAGCAACACGATAGCCGCGCGTCCGCCCGCACGCCCGCGCGGCATTCCGAGCAGTGCGGCAAACACGCCCCAAAGCCCCAGCGCCGCCGCCTGGTTGAAGAAAGTGGCGGAGGGCGGCAGGTTGAAGGCCACCAAGGCGGGCACACAGCAGGCCAGCAGCGCCGCCAGCGACAGCGCGGGAGAGGGCATCGGGAGCACGGATGAAGCGTTTGAGCGAAGGCGGCGCACTCTAGCAAGAAGCTCCCGCACCCCCGCGCGCCGCACTGCACAAGGCTGTGGACAGTGATCTGGACAACTTCGGCTTGTCCACATGCCACAGGCTGCCGCACCGAGTTGTTGTGTTTTCGAAAGAACTAATCCAGCCGTGGGCCACACAGCCTTGTGCCTGGAATAAGTTGTTGATAAGAAAGAAAAAGATGGAGTTGTCCACAGCGCGGAGGGGCCTCTACCACCAATACCAATTTATGAAGTTGCCTCTGGTATCGGTCGTTGTGGACGCCGTGACGAGTTTCTGCAGCCCTTGCACCGACCGTGCACAACCTTGTGGGCAACCTCGTAAGGACATAAAAAAGACCGCCGGGGCGGTCTTCGGAACGAGCTGCGCGCCGGGCTTGGCGCGGTGCGGGCAAGGGCAGCTCAGGAGGCCGCGCTGCCTATGCTGGCCGGGTTGTTCCTGCGAATCAACTCTGCGGCGTCGTCATGGCTCACGCTGGTGGAGTTGATCCAGACCACGCTGCTGGTGCCGGGCTGCGGAGTGAAGGTGATGGTCTTGCCATCCACGCCGTTGCCCAGGCCGCTGGCGAGCGTCAGCGTGATCACGCCGTCCGCGACGGTGGCGGAGGCGACCTCCTTGGTGGGCGTGAATGCCGGTACGCCCTGGGCGCCCTGGCTGCAGCCGGCCAGCGTGCCGCCCTGCTCCTGGATGCACAGGCCCACGGCAGTCTTGAGCGCGTCGGCCGAGCGCAGCGCGTTGCCCACGCGGGCCTTGACGATGTAGTTCTGGTACAGCGGCAAGCCCACGGCGCCCAGGATGCCGATGATCGCCACGACGATCATCAGCTCGATGAGCGTGAAACCCGGTTGCTTGAGGCAGGTGCTTCGCATGGAACGTCCTCCTTCCCTTGGTCTGTGAGAGGTGTTTGCCCCGGTACCACGACGGCACCGAGGCCGCGGCCGGAGGACAGGTTCATGGGTGAAGTAAACGCTCGCCGCCCCGGTGGCGCCATGCTGGGGCTGGCGCCAAAGCACCGGGCTCGGGACAAACGTCAGGCGCCGCCCGCTTGGACCCGCTCAATCAAGCTGCCAGCGGTCGCCCGTGCGCAGCGCGTGCGCCTTGACGCCGTGGCGGCGTAGTTGCGCCATCACTGTGCGCACTTCGCCGGGCTTGACGTGCGTGATGTGCAGTTGTGCCGGCTCTGGCAACTGGTGTAGTTGCTGCAGAGGCTGCGCTGCCAGCGCTGAAGGACACAGGTGGCGGCTGAGTTGGGCCAGCGTTGCCTCTTCGTCGCAGAAGGAAGTTTCAATCACCAGGTGCGCCACCGGCAACTGCGCCAGGCGCTGCCACAGCGCCTCGTTAGGTCCGGTGTCGCCGGTAAAGACCCAGCAGGGCCCTTGGGCGCGGGCAAAGACGGCAAAGCCCACCGCTGGCACGGTATGGGCGGCGCTGAGCACCTCGATGCGGCGCTCCCCCAGCGCCAGCTCCTGACCGACAGCGAAGGGTTCCAGCACCAGCACCGGCTGCTGCGCCGAGGGCAGACGCGTGAAGTCGGGCCAGATGCGGTTGTTGAACAGGTGATCGCGCAGCGCCTGCAGCGTCTCGGGCAGCCCGTGCACGCGGATAGGCCCGCGGCCCGCAGCAGCGCGCATGCGCATGACGCTGTCGGCCAGCAGCGGTACGCCCAGCACATGGTCCAGGTGCGAATGGCTCAGCAGGATGTGGTCGATGCCGGCAAGCCCTTCGAGCGTGAGCGTGCCCACGCCGGTGCCGGCGTCGATGAGCACGTCGCCGTCCAGCAGGAACGAGGTGGTGAAGCTGCCTGCGGCAATCGCACCGGCACAACCCAGGACGCAGATGTTCATAGGCCGGCGTGCGGCGCGCCGAGGATCGCGCCGGTGTGCATCAGCGTTGCAGGACAAACAGCATCTGGGTGCCGGCAAGCTCGATCACGTCGCCGTCGCGCAGCGGCATGGCGTCGGACTGCAGCGGCATGCCGTTGATACCGGGGCGGGCACTGCCTTCGACATGGGTCAGCACGTAGCCGCCCGGGCGCCGCGTGATGCTGGCCACCTGCACGCCGGGCTTGCCCACGGTGGTGACGATCTTGGTCAGCATCACCTCATGCCCGGCGGCATTGCCGCTGAGCACCCGCAGCGTGGCCATGGGCATGTCGGAGCCTGCGGCAGTTGGGATGGGGAACGGGCTGCCCGCGCCGGGCAGCGGCGCGGTGTGGGCGAAATCGGGCACGGGGGCGGCACGCGGCGGGCGGGGCGGCTCCGGCGCGCCTTCGTCACGCGCGAGGTAGCGCAGCTTGTACTTGCCGATCTCCACGCTGTCGTTGTGCGCGAGCTGCTGGCGACGGATGGCGCGGCCGTTGATGTAGGTGCCGTTGGTGCTGTTGAGGTCCTCGATGAAGACCGCATCGCCCACGCGCTGCAGCACGGCGTGCTCGCCGCTGACGGCGAGGTTGTCGATCACGATGTCGTTGTAGGGGCGCCGGCCCAGCGTGGTCTTTTCCTTGGTGAGATCGACCTGCTTGATCACCACGCCGTCCAGGGAGACGACCAGTTTGCCCATGCTTATCCTCGTGTGGCTGGCAGGGGAGGAGGCGAGACCGGCGGGCATGGCGGGCCTCAGCGCTTGAACGGCCACCACGAGCGGGCCGCCGCCGGTCCTGGCATGCGGGCCAGGATCACGGCGATGTTATCTTTTCCCCCCGCCTGGTTGGCCGCGTCCACCAGGGCGCGCCCGGCCTGTGCCAGATCGGTATGGGCCAACAGGATCTGGGCGATGGCGTTGTCGTCGAGCATGTCCGACAGCCCGTCCGAGCACAGCAGGTACAGATCGCCGGGCTGCAGGTCGTGCATCTGCGTTTCCAGCAGTACGCGCTCCTCCACGCCCACGGCACGGGTGACGAGGTTCTTGTACGCGCTGAAGGCGGCCTGCTCGGGCGTGATGAGGCCAGCATCAATCTGCTCCTGCAGCAGCGAATGGTCGCGCGTGAGCCGCGTGAGCTTGGCGCCGCGCAGCCGGTACGCGCGCGAGTCGCCCACATGGCCGCTGAGCACATGGCCCGCGCGGAACACCAGCATCACGAGCGTGGTGCCCATGCCGGCGTACTGTGGGTTGGCCCGTGCGGCTTCGAAGATGGCGCGGTTGGCCTGCCCGACGCACAGCTCCATGGCGCGGCGCACTTCTTGGTCGGAGGCCGCGTGCGCGGTTTCCTGCAGCCAGCGGCCGAGCTCGTTGCGCAACTGCGTGGTGAGCATGCCGCTGGCGACTTCGCCGGCGTTGTAGCCGCCCATGCCGTCGGCCAGCACTGCCAGCGACGCAGCCTCGTCCAGTGCCACCGCATCCTCGTTGTTGCTGCGCGCGCGGCCGGTGTCGATGGCGCTGAAGAACTCGGGGTTCATGGTGTGCTTGGGGTCCGCGGGCATTGTGCCGTGCCGGCTGTACCCATGGCGGTTCGGACGCACCCGGGAACCGCCGTGCGGGTGGCAAATGTCGCATCAAGGCGCAATGCGCACGGTTTCACGTTTTGGAGCAGGCCTTGCGATGCGTCAACTCTTACCGAAATGCGCCGTCAAACCGTACTGGCATCGCCTTGTCACCACCCGGGCTCGGGGGCAAACTGAATTCAACGGGTCGGTGCTGCGGTCACCCCCGTGTGTAGCAACCCTTCCGAAAGGAGGCTCTGATGAATCTGACGATCAGCGGACACCATCTCGACGTGACCCCGGCTCTGCGCGAGTACGTGCTGACGAAGCTGGACCGAGTCACGCGCCACTTTGACCAAGTGGTCGATGTGAACGTGCTGCTGGCGATCGATAAGTCCAAGGAAAAGGATCGCCGCCAACGCGCCGAGGTGACGCTGCATGTCAAGGGACGAGACATCTTCGTGGAGCAGTCGCACGAAGACTTGTATGCCGCGATTGATCAGCTGATGGACAAGCTCGACCGCCAGGTCATGCGTCACAAGGACCGTACACAGGAGCACCATCACGCTTCTGCCAAGCGCATGCCCGCGAGCGTCTGAGCGTTCAGCGACTGACCCGGAGCCGTCCTCGGCTCCGCACCAAGCGGCCCTGCGGGGCCGCTTTTTGCTAAAAGCTACGGTGGGCGGATGTGCGCAGCATTCACGCAACACCGGACTGGTTGAGGGAGGCCCTCCGGGGGGCGTGACAAGAGGGCTTCCTATAATCGAACGCCCTGTCACAGTCTCCGCAACCGCCCGGACGACCTGCGCTGCGGAGAAAGCATCATGAACCGTCTCGCCGCCATCCTGCCTGCCACCAATGTGCTGGTGAATGTGGAAGCCACCAGCAAGAAGCGGGTCTTCGAGCATGCGGGACTGCTGTTCGAGAACCAGCACGCCATTGCCCGCGCCACCGTATCGGACAACCTGTTCGCGCGTGAGCGGCTGGGCTCCACCGGGCTGGGCCATGGCGTGGCCATCCCGCACGGTCGGATCAAGGGCCTGAAGAATCCGCTCGCGGCAGTGCTGCGCGTGCAGCACCCCATCCCCTTCGACGCGCCGGACGACGAGCCGGTGAGCCTGCTGATTTTCCTGCTGGTGCCCGAGGCGGCCACGCAGCGGCATCTGGAGATCCTGTCCGAGATCGCCGAGATGCTCAGCGACCGCGAGCTGCGCGAGCGCCTCAAAGCCGAGCCCGATGCGGCCGCGCTGCACAAGTTGATCCAGAACTGGGAGCCGCTCAAATCAGTCGCCTGAAGCCCGCGATGCGGCTTCGCCTCGGAGGCTTTGCCGCATGAAACCGATCTCCGTCAGCGCCGAAGCGCTGTTCGAGGAACACCGCAAGGCGCTGCGCTGGGAATGGGTGGCGGGTCACGCCCATCCCGAGCGCCATTTCGACGAGGCCGCGGTGCGCGAGGCGCACTCCTCGGCCGATCTCGTCGGCTTTCTCAACTACATCCATCCCTACCGGGTGCAGATCGTGGGCGAGCGCGAGGTGCGCTACCTCACGGCCGTGCCCGCCGAGGTGCAGGAGCGCCGCGCCACGCGCATCCTGACGCTGGAGCCGCCGATGGTGGTGGTGGCCGACAACCAGCCGGCGCCGGAAGTGATGCTGCGGCTGTGCGAGCGCGCGGGCATTCCGCTGTTCGCCAGCAAGGAGTCCGCCGGCCACGTCATCGACGTGCTGCGCAGCTACCTGGGCCAGCTCTTCGCCGAGCGCACCACGCGCCACGGCGTGTTCATGGACATCCTGGGCCTCGGGGTGATGCTCACCGGCGAGTCGGGCCTGGGCAAGAGCGAGCTGGGCCTGGAGCTGATCTCGCGCGGCCACGGCCTGGTGGCCGACGACGCCGTGGACATCCACCGCACGGCGCAGAACGCGCTGGAGGGCCGCTGCCCCGAGCTGCTGCTCAACCTGCTGGAAGTGCGCGGCATCGGCCTGCTGGACATCAAGGCCATCTTTGGCGAAACGGCGGTGCGGCGGAAGATGAAGCTCAAGCTCATCGTGCACCTGGTGCGCCGCGAGACGCTGGAGCGCGAGTTCGAGCGCCTGCCCTACGAGCCGCTGTACGAGGAGATTCTTGGCGTGCCGGTGCGCAAGGTCGTGATCGCGGTGGACGCGGGCCGCAACCTGGCGGTGCTGGTAGAAGCGGCGGTGCGCAACACCATCCTGCAGCTGCGCGGCATCGACACCTACAACGAGTTCATCCAGCGCCACCAGAAGGCGATGCAGCGCTGAGCGCTGCCCGCCGCGCGGGCGCGAGCCCGGGGAACAGAAGAGTTACTTCGGCCGGAACTGGCACTCCGACTTGGTACAGGTGGCGTACAGCGCCAGGGCGTGGTCGTGGATCGCGAAGCCCCGCGCCTCGGCCACCGCGCGCTGGCGGCGCTCGATTTCCGGGTCGAAGAACTCCTCCACGCGGCCACAGGTCAGGCACACCAAGTGGTCGTGGTGCTGGCCCTCGTTGAGCTCGAACACCGACTTGCCCGACTCGAAATGGCTGCGCGTGAGCAGCCCGGCCTGCTCGAACTGCATTAGCACGCGGTACACCGTGGCCAGCCCGATGTCCGAGCCTTCGGTCAGCAGCGCCTTGAAGACGTCTTCGGCCGTCATGTGCCGCTGGCTGGTTTTCTGGAACACCTCCAGGATCTTGATGCGCGGCAGCGTTGCCTTCAGGCCGCTGCTCTTGAGTTCATCGGCATGCGTCATGACGGCTCTCTTGAACAGGACAAGCCCCCGAAAGGGGGCCAGTAGAATGGGCCGGATCATAGCCAGCCCTGCGAGGCCCGGTCCGACGCAGGCCCATCCCATGCATCGCCAAGTCTTCCGTCTGTCCGCCGCACTGCTGGCGGCCTGCTCGCTGGCAGGCTGCGCCTCGCTGCAGTCCTCGGACCAGAATCTGCTCGGCCTGATCACGCCCTACCGCATCGAGATCGTGCAGGGCAACGTGGTGACGCGCGAGCAGGCCGCGGCGATCCAGCCCGGCATGAGCCGCGCGCAGGTGCGCGACATCCTGGGCTCGCCGCTGCTCACCGACGTGTTCCACGCCGACCGCTGGGACTACATCTTCACCATCCGGCGCACCGGCGCCGAGCCGCAGCGCCGCAGCGTCACCGCGTACTTCGACGGCGAGCGGCTGCAGCGGCTGGACGCCGCGCAGGACCTGCCTTCCGAGCAGGAATTCGTTTCCTCCATCAGCACCGCCAAGGTGCCTTCCAAGCTGCCGGTGCTGGAGCTCACGCCGGAGCAGCGCGCGAAGCTGCCCGCGCCGCCGCGCACCGAGACCGCACCTGCCGCCGCGCCCACCGGCGCCACGCGGGTGTACCCGCCGCTGGAGCCCTGACCCTTCGCCGCATGACGACCACCAACGCTTCCTCCTCCACCGGCGCCGCCGCGCCGCTGCGCATCGCCATCGCCGGCGCCTCCGGGCGCATGGGCCGCATGCTCATCGAGGCCGTGCTGCAGGCCGACGACTGCCAGCTCGCCGGCGCGCTGGACCTGCCCGGCAGCCCCGCGCTGGGCCAGGACGCCTCGGCCTTCCTCGGCCGTCCCTCGGGCGTGCCCATCGTCTCGGACCTGCGCGAAGGCCTGGCCCAGGCCCAGGTGCTGATCGACTTCACCCGCCCCGAAGGCACGCTGGCGCACCTGCAGGTGTGCCGCGAGCTGGGCGTGAAGCTGGTCGTCGGCACCACCGGCTTCAGCGAGGAGCAGAAGGCGCAGATCGCGCAGGGCGCGCAGGACGTCGCCATCGTCATGGCGCCCAACATGAGCGTGGGCGTGAACGTGGTGATGCGGCTGCTGGACATGGCCGCGCGCGCGCTGAACCAGGGCTACGACATCGAGATCATCGAGGCCCACCACCGCCACAAGGTCGACGCGCCCAGCGGCACCGCGCTCAAGATGGGCGAGGTCGTTGCCGCGGCGCTGGGCCGTGACCTCAAGGAATGCGCCGTCTACGGCCGCGAAGGTGTCACCGGCGAGCGCGACCCCAGCACCATCGGCTTCGCCACCGTGCGCGGCGGCGACATCATCGGCGACCACACCGTGCTGTTCGCCGGCACCGGCGAGCGCATCGAGGTCAGCCACAAGAGCAGCAGCCGCGCCGGCTATGCGCAAGGCAGCCTGCGCGCAGCACGCTTCCTGGCGGACAAGCCCAGCGGCCTGTTCGGCATGGACGCGGTGCTGGGCTGGGCCTGAGGCCGCCGCCGCACGGTGGAAGGCCTGCAGGAGTTCTGGGCGCGCAGTGACGCCATCGGCCGCGCCGTGGCGGCGCTGCTGCTGCTGATGTCCATCACGGCGTGGGTGCTGATCCTCTGGAAGGGCTGGCTGCTGCGCCGCGCGTCGCGCGACATCGCCCGCGGCGTGCCCGCGTTCTGGGCCGCGCCGGCGCTGGACGCGGCCCGCGAGCGGCTCCACCAGCTCGAC
>JAEYPG010000254.1 GCA_023410975.1 Pseudomonadota bacterium | reverse complement strand
TGCGCGAAGGCCTCGATCTCGCCGCGCAGCTTGTCCCAGCCCTCGGCGCTGTCGTAAGCGGCCGCGTACACGCCGGTCACCTTCTGGATGTCGGCGCGGTGGCGGCCGAACACCACCTCCAGCGCGTCGCTGACTTCGCCCACGGTGGCGCGGGCGCGGATGGCGTCGATGGCCAGGCCCAGCAGGTTGCCGCTGCCTTCGCGCGCGGCGGCGGTCAGCGCCTCCAGCGCGGCCTGTACCTTCTGGCCATCCCGCGTGGCCTTGATCTGCTGTAGGCGCGCGATCTGGGCCTCGCGCACCTTGACGTTGTCCACCTCCAGGATTTCGACCGGGTCTTCCTTGGCGAGCTTGTACTTGTTGACGCCGACGATCACGTCCTTGCCCGAGTCGATGCGCGCCTGCTTCTCCGCGGCGCTGGCCTCGATCTTGAGCTTGGCCCAGCCCGAGTCCACCGCCTTGGTCATGCCGCCCATGGCCTCGACCTCCTCGATGATGGCCCAGGCCTTGTCCGCCATCTCCTGCGTCAGCTTTTCCATCATGTAGGAGCCGGCCCACGGGTCCACCACGCTGGTGATGTGGGTCTCTTCCTGGATGATGAGCTGCGTGTTGCGCGCGATGCGCGCCGAGAACTCCGTGGGCAGCGCGATGGCCTCGTCGAGCGAGTTGGTGTGCAGCGACTGCGTGCCGCCGAACACCGCTGCCATGGCCTCGATGGTGGTGCGGACCACGTTGTTGTACGGGTCCTGCTCCGTCAGGCTCCAGCCGGAGGTCTGGCAGTGCGTGCGCAGCATCAGGCTCTTGGGCTTCTTGGCGTCGAAGCCTTTCATGATCCGGCACCACAGCAGACGCGCCGCGCGCATCTTGGCGATCTCCAGGTAGAAGTTCATGCCGATGGCCCAGAAGAAGCTCAGGCGGCCGGCGAACTCGTCCACGTCCAGGCCCTTGGCCAGGGCGGTCTTCACGTACTCCTTGCCGTCCGCGAGCGTGAAGGCCAGCTCCTGCGCCTGGTTGGCGCCGGCTTCCTGCATGTGGTAGCCGGAGATCGAGATCGAGTTGAACTTCGGCATGTTCTTCGCCGTGTACTCGATGATGTCCCCGATGATCCGCATGCTCGGCTCGGGCGGGTAGATGTACGTGTTGCGGACCATGAACTCCTTGAGGATGTCGTTCTGGATGGTCCCGGACAGCTTGTCCTGCGACACGCCTTGCTCTTCGGCCGCGACGACGTAGCCCGCGAGCACCGGCAGCACGGCGCCGTTCATGGTCATGGAGACACTGACCTTGTCCAGCGGGATGCCGTCGAACAGGATCTTCATGTCCTCCACGGAGTCGATGGCCACGCCGGCCTTGCCCACGTCGCCGGTGACGCGCGGATGGTCGCTGTCGTAACCGCGGTGCGTGGCCAGGTCGAAGGCCACCGACACGCCCTGGCCGCCCGCGGCCAGCGCCTTGCGGTAGAACGCGTTGGACTCCTCGGCGGTGGAGAAGCCGGCGTATTGGCGGATGGTCCACGGACGCACCGCGTACATCGTGGCCTGCGGGCCGCGGATGAAGGGCTCGAAGCCCGGCAGCGTGTCGGTGAAGGGCAGCCCTTCGAGGTCCGCGCCGGTGTACAGCGGCTTGACGGCGATGCCCTCGGGCGTGGTCCACGTCAGCGCATTCAGGTCCCCGCCAGGGGCCGACTTGGAAGCGGCCTGGGCCCATTGCTGCAGCGTGGCACGGTTGAACTCGGGGGCGGACGACATGGGTAGGGACTCCTCGCGCTCAGGCGGCGTTTCGAACTTGTCATCCATCATACAAGATGCATAATTCAAAATTCAACCCGACGCCCCGAAAATGCCAGAGACCGCTTCCAGCCCTGCCTTCACTGCCGCCTCGGTGGCCAAGTCCGTGGCCGCGCCGCTGGCACAGCGTCCGCTGTACCAGGAGGTGGCCGAGCATCTGCGGCAGCAGATCTTCAACCGCGAACTCGAACCCGGCAGCTGGATTGACGAGCAGAAGCTCACGGCTGCCCTGGGCATCAGCCGCACGCCGCTGCGCGAGGCGCTCAAGGTGCTGGCGGTCGAAGGCCTGGTGACGATGAAGCTGCGCCGTGGCGCCTATGTCACCGAGATGTCGGCGCAGGACGTGTCACAGGTCTATCACCTGCTGGGCGTGCTGGAGAGCGATGCTGCGGCCGAGGTGGCGCGCAATGCCAGCGATGCCGAGCTGGCCGAGCTGAACAAGCTGCACGAGCAGCTGGAGGCGCAGGCGCAGCAGCGCGACGCTTTCTTCGCCACCAACGAGGAGTTCCACCACCGGCTGCTGCAGGTGGCGGGCAACCGCTGGCGCAGCCAGATCGTCAACGACCTGCGCAAGGTGATGAAGCTCAACCGCCACCACTCGCTGTTCCGCCAGGGCCGCGTGGCCGAGTCGCTGGCCGAGCACCGCGCGCTGGTGCAGGCGCTGCTGGCGCGCGACGCGGAGCGGTCGCAGGCGCTCATGCGCGCGCATTTCGAGAACGGGCTGGCGGCGGCGTCGGGGAGCTGATTAGGTTCTTCCCCGGCACTGAAGGCCGACCCGTTCAGGCCCAGGGCGAGCCGTTCACTTCGGTTTTGAAGGTGGAACGAGCGTGGGCTGCTGCGCCGTTCCTATGCAGTGCCACGCGGCTCGCGCACCAGCAGCGTGTCGCAGGGCAGCCACTCCAGCAGGCGTGACGCCGTGCTGCCCAGCAGCAGGCTCATGACCCCGCTGCGCCCGCGGCTGCCCATCACCACCAGGTCGATGTCGTGCCGGCGCACGTATTGAGCCAGGGCCACTTCGACGGCTCCGTCCTCGATCACGCATCGCACCTTCCCATCGCCGGGCAGCGCGCTGGCCGCCAGGAACGCTGCGCACTCGTCTTGCCCGGCCTGCGTGTCGCCACCCTCCGTCGGTGCGGCATCGACCAGACCGGCCAGCGTCTTCATCCGGGCGTGGTAGACGATCAGCTCGTGTGCCGGGAAGAGCTGCGCGGCGACCCGCAAGGCCTGGCGGGATGGTTGCGAGAAATCGCTCGCGACCAGTACCCGCTGGTAGGGCCCATGGGGCCTTTTGCGGACCACCAGCAGCGGCTGTGGCAACGAGCGCGCCAGGCGCTCGACCGTCGAGCCCAGCAGGAACTGCCGCAACGCCCCGCCTTGCGATACGGCGGTGACGACCAGGCCGGCATCGTCTCGCGCAGCGGTCTCTTCCACCGTGGCAGCGACGTCGTTGCTTGCGCCCACCCGCAGCGCCACCGGCACTTTCACCTGTCCCAGGTCCCGCGACAACTGCTGCGCCGCTGCCTGCAGCAGCGCTGCATGGTTGGTTCCGCCGATCCACGCCAGCGTCTGCTCTGGGGACGCCGCGGGATCCAGGACATGGAGCGCAACCAGCTCGGCCTTCCATTGCACGGCCAGCTGCGCGGCCCGGTCCAGTGCCCGATCGCAGCGCGCGCTCAAATCGGTGGCCAGCAGCAAGCGTGCGGGAAGGGGTCCAGGACCAGGCTGGACGGCGTCAACCATTGGATGCTCCTTGGGGCTGTGGGCTTGTCCCGTGTGCGTGGCTCATTCGCCGCGCCAACGGTGTGCGGCGGATCAGAAGCTTTTCGAGCCCGGCCACGCCAAACACCGACAGGCGGGCCGCCTCCACCTTGACCCACTCCAGCGGCGTCGGTTCCGTCGGTCCGAAATGGCCTGCGTGCCGGCGCATTGTTGACGCTGTTTATGGACGGGAAAGCTGGGACAGCCGGTGCAGTTGCGCGCTGCCAGGCCGGCCGGCGCGCTACGCTGCGGGCTCAACCACTCCCGACCCGACCCCGTGAAGATCGATTTCGACGGCGTCCAGGCTTTCGTCGTCATCGCCGAGCTGGGCGGTTTCAACAAGGCCGCGCACGAGCTGCACATCACCCAGACGGCACTGACCCGGCGCCTGCAGAAGCTGGAGGCGTACCTCGGCATGCGGCTGCTGGACCGCACCACGCGCCGCGTCGAGCTCACCGCCGTGGGGCGCGAATTCCTGCCCCAGGCGCGCGGCATCGTGCAGGAGATGACCGCGGCCGTGGAGCGGCTCAAGGACATCTCCCAGCGGGCCAAGGGCAACTTCACGCTGGCCTGCATCCCGTCCATGACCTCGCACGTGCTGCCCGGGGTGATCCGCCGCTATGCCGAGTCGCACCCCGACAACCGCATCCGGCTGCTGGACGGCGCGTCGAGCGAGGTGCGCGAGGCGGTGCTCGGCGGGCAGGCCGAGCTGGGCATCGCCGTGCACGAGGAAGCGCACGCGGACCTGGCGGAAACGGCGCTGTTCTCCGACCCCCTGGCCTTCATCTGCCGGGAGCCGCATCCGCTGCAGGGCCGCAAGACCGTCACCTGGGCCGACATGCGCGATGTCGACCTCATCGGCGTCAGCAGCTTCGTGGCCACGCGCGTGTTCATGGACTACCAGCTGGCCAAGCGCGGCATCCGGCTGCAGGGCAACTACGAGGTGCAGCACCACGCCACGGCGCTGAACCTCGTGGCCGCCGGCGTGGGCAGCGCCATCCTGCCCTCGTCCACCTTCAGGGAGGGCGACCGCCCGGGCCTGCGCAAGATCACCATCGCGCAGCCCACGGTCAAGCGCAAGGTGGTGCTGCTGCGCCGCTCGCGCGGCAGCCTCTCGCCGGCGGCCGAGGCCTTCCATGAGCTGCTGCGCAGGATGCCGCTGGACTTGTGAGCCATTGATGCCCAGGTCGCAATAGTCGCGACCTGTTTTTCATTTCCCAGCACAATCCCGTCTCGGGACAATCCGCCCCGTTGAGTTCTGGAGGCGGGTTCCCATGAGTACCGATGTGCTGGTGATCGGCGGCGGCAACGCAGCGCTGTGTGCGGCCCTGATGGCGGCCGAGGCGGGGGCGAGCGTGCTGCTGCTGGAGGCGTCGCCGCGAGAGTGGCGCGGCGGCAATTCGCAGCACACGCGCAACCTGCGCTGCATGCACGACGCGCCGCAGGACGTGCTGGTCGACGCCTATCCCGAGGAGGAGTTCTGGCAGGACCTGCTCAAGGTCACGGGCGGGCTGACGGACGAGCACCTGGCGCGGCTGACCATCCGCGCTTCCAGCACCTGCCGCGACTGGATGCGCAAGCACGGCGTGCACTTCCAGCCGCCGCTGTCCGGCGCGCTGCACGTGGCGCGCACCAACGCCTTCTTCATGGGAGGCGGCAAGGCACTGGTCAATGCCTACTACCGCAGCGCGGAACGGCTGGGCGTGCGGGTGCGCTACGAGGCACCGGTGACGCGCATCGAGCTGGACGACGAGCGCCGCTTCGTCGCCGCGTGGGTCAAGGGCGAGCGCATCACCGCCAAGGCCTGCGTGCTCGCGGCCGGCGGCTTCGAGTCGAACCGCGAGTGGCTGCGCGAGGCCTGGGGCCGCAACGAGCGCGGCGAGTGGCCGGCCGACAACTTCCTGATCCGCGGCACGCGCTTCAACCAGGGCGTGCTGCTCAAGCACCTGCTCGACGACCACGGCGCCGACCGCATCGGCGACCCGACGCAGGCGCACATGGTGGCCATCGACGCCCGCGCGCCGCTGTACGACGGCGGCATCTGCACCCGCATCGACTGCGTCTCGCTGGGTGTGGTGGTCAACCGCCACGGCGAGCGCTTCTATGACGAGGGCGAGGACTTCTGGCCCAAGCGCTACGCCATCTGGGGCCGCCTGGTGGCGCAGCAGCCGGAGCAGATCGCCTACTCGATCATCGACGCCAAGGCCATCGGCCGCTTCATGCCGCCGGTGTTCCCGGGTGTCACGGCTCCCAACCTGCCCGAGCTGGCGCGCAAGCTCGGCCTGGACGTGAATGCTTTCATGCGCACGCTGCAGGACTACAACGCCGCGTGCCGCCCCGGCAGCTTCGACCACACGAAGCTGGACGACTGCCGCACCGAGGGCGTGGCGCCGGCCAAGACCCACTGGGCGCGGCCCATCGACACCGCGCCCTTCTATGCCTACGCCGTGCGCCCGGGCGTGACGTTCACGTACCTCGGCCTGCGCACCGACGACACGGCGGCCGTGCGCTTCGGCGGCGAACCCAGCGCCAATCTGTTCGTTGCCGGCGAAATGATGGCCGGCAACGTCCTGGGCAAGGGCTACACGGCCGGCGTGGGCATGTCCATCGGCACGGCCTTCGGCCGCATCGCCGGCACCAACGCGGCGCGCGCCGCCCTGCAGCAAGGAGTGAAAGAACATGCAGTCGCTTGAGGCTCTGACCCGCGACGCCCGGGCGTTGGCCGAGGGCGAGATCGTCATCACCGCCGCCGAGTCCGAGGTGGCGCGGCAGATGACCGTGTGCAACGCCTGCCGCTATTGCGAGGGTTTTTGTGCCGTCTTCCCCGCCATGACGCGGCGGCTGGAGTTCGGCAAGGCCGACATCCACTTCCTGGCCAACCTCTGCCACAACTGCGGAGCCTGCCTGCATGCCTGCCAGTACGCGCCGCCGCACGAGTTCGCCATCAACGTGCCGCAGGCCATGGCCAAGGTGCGCGGCCAGACCTACGCCGACTACGCCTGGCCGCCCGCGCTGGGCGCGCTCTACAAGCGCAACGGGCTGACGCTCTCGGTGGCGCTGGTGCTGGCCTTCTCGCTGTTCCTGGCGCTGATGCTGTCGCTGCGCGGCGCGCTGTGGGATGCCGGCGGCAGCTTCCACGAGCTGTTCCAGCACAACCTGCTGGTGAGCCTGTTCGGGCCGGTGTTCGGCTTCGTGGTGCTGGCGCTGGGCATGGGCGCGCGGCGCTTCTGGCGCGACGTGAAGCCCGCCACCAGCGGGCAGCCGGCCAGCGCGCCGGCCATCGCCGAGGCCACGCACGACGTGCTGCGCCTGAAGTACCTGGACGGCGGGCATGGGCAGGGCTGCAACAACGAGGACGACGCCTACACGCTGTCGCGCCGGCGCTTCCACCACTTCACCTTCTACGGCTTCACGCTGTGCTTCGCCGCCACCAGCGTGGCGACGGTCTACCACTACCTGTTCGGCTGGGTGGCGCCCTACGACCTGCCTTCGATTCCGAAGCTGCTGGGGGTGGTCGGCGGGGTGAGCTTGTGCATCGGCACGGCGGGCCTGTGGAGCCTGCGCAAGCGCCGCCATCCGCAGCAGGGCGACGTGGCGCAAAAGCCGATGGACCTGGGCTTCATCGCACTGCTGTTCCTCACCAGCGCCAGCGGGCTGGCCCTGTGGCTGGGCCGCGGCACCCCGGCGCTGGCCCTGCTGCTGTGCCTGCACCTGGGCGCGGTGATGGCGCTGTTCGTCACGCTGCCCTACGGCAAGTTCGCGCACGCCGTCTACCGCAGCGCCTCGCTGCTGCGCCACGCGGTCGAGAAGCGGCAGCCGAACCCGATCGGCCTCGGCGCCGACTGAAGAAGAAGCACCGCTGCTGCTCCAGGCTCCCCAAAGACTTGGAGCGCTGCATTGATGTGATTCATGCATTTATTGATCAAAACAATGCAATTCACAAATCAATGCCGGCTTCCTAGCATCGCCCCCATACCCCATCGAACAAGCAACTCACTGCACAGGAGACACACCATGAACAAGCGCGAACTGCTGCGCATCACTGGCCTCTGCGCCGCTGCCGCTCTCCTCATGCCGGCTTGGGCGCAGGCCCAGGAATTCCCGCCCAAGAAGAACGTCACCATCGTGGTGGGCTTCGCGGCCGGCGGGGCGGCCGACGTGGCCGCGCGCATCATCGGCAAGAAGCTGGGGGAGAACCTGGGCGTGCCGGTGGTCATCGACAACAAGCCCGGCGCGGGCGGCAACATAGCCCACCAGTACGCGGCCCAGGGGCCCAGCGATGGCAGCGTGATCCTGTTCGGCTCCGTCGGCCCGCTCACCATTGCGCCGCAGCTGATGAAGGTCGGCTACGACCCGGTCAAGGACCTCGCGCCCATCACCATGGGCGTGAACTTCCCCAACGTGCTGGTGGTGCACGCCGGCATGGGTATCAAGACCTTCGCCGATTTCGTGGCCTACGCCAAGAAGAACCCGGGCAAGCTGGACTACGCCTCCACCGGGCCGGGCTCGGCCGCGCACATGGGCGGCGAGCTCCTGGACGACATGGCCAAGATCGATACGACGCACATTCCCTACAAGGGTGGCGCGCCGGCGCTGCAGGACCTGCTGGGCGGGCGCGTGGCGTCGTACTACTCCACGCTGTCCACGGCGCTGCCGCACATCCAGTCCGGCAAGCTGATTCCGCTGGCCAGCACCGGCCCGAAGCGCCTGCCTGCGCTGCCCAACGTGCCCACCATCGCCGAGTCGGGCTACCCCGGCTACAGCGCCACCAACTGGTATGCCTTCGTGGCCTCGTCCAAGGTGCCCAAGCCGGTGCTGGACCGCTGGAACACCGAGCTGGTGAAGGTGCTCAGGACGCCGGAGGTGGTGAAGGAACTGGACGCGCACGGGTTGACGCCGCAACCGGGCTCGCGTGAGGAGCTGGCGCAGGAGATCACGCGCGAGACCGCCACCTGGGGCCGCGTGATCCGCGAGCGCAAGATCACCATCCAATGACAACCGGGCGCGCCGCCTCCAGCCCGCGCACGGTCCTGGAGCTGTTCTGGGCCTTCTCCTGGCTGTCGCTGCAGGGCTTCGGCGGCGTGCTGGCGGTGGTGCAGCGGGAACTGGTCGAGAAGCGTGGCTGGCTCAGCAACGAGGAGTTCGTGGAGGACTGGGCCGTGGCGCAGGTCATGCCCGGCCCCAACGTCTGCAACCTGGCGCTGATGTTTGGTGACCGGCATTTCGGCTGGCGCGGCGCCGCCGCGGCGCTGGGCGGGCTGCTGGCATTGCCGCTGGTGCTGCTGCTGACGGCAGCCACCGTCTACGGCCAGCTCTCCGGCCATGCCGCCGCGGCCGGTGCGCTGCGCGGCATGGGCGCGGTGGCGGCGGGGCTGATCGCCGGCACCAGCCTGAAGCTGCTCGCGCAACTGCGCCGGCATCCGCTGGGGCTGGTGCTGGTGGTGGCCGTGGCCCTCGGCGCGTTCGGCGGCCTGGTGCTGCTGCACCTGCCCCTGGCGGCCGTCGTGTTCGGCCTGGGCGGCGCGGCCTGCGTGCTGACCGGGTGGCGGCTGCGCCGTGGAGTGAGCCCATGAGCCTGCTCGACTGGCTGCACCTGCTGCTCTATCAGCTCTCGCTGTCGCTGCTGGCCGTGGGCGGCGCGGTGACGCTGGCGCCGGACCTGCACCGCTACCTGGTGAACGGGCAGGGCTGGCTGAGCGAGGCGCAGTTCAACGCCTCCATCACCCTGGCGCAGGCTGCGCCGGGGCCCAACATGCTCTTCGTGGCCCTGCTGGGCTGGAACCTGGGTCTCAACGCCGCCGGCCCGGGCGCCGGCACGGCCTGGAGCTTGGCGCTGGCGGCGCTGGGCATGGCGGTGTGCACGGTGGGCATCCTGGCGCCCAGCTCGCTGCTGACGCTGCTGGCCACGCGCTGGGGCCACCGCAACCGCGAGCGCCTGTCCGTGCGCGCCTTCCGCCAGGGCATGGCGCCCATCGTGGTCGGCGTGCTGCTGTCCACCGCCTGGCTGCTGGCCCGGGCCTCGGGCGACTGGACGCGCGACGGCCGGCTCTGGCTGCTGACCGCCGTGGTCATGCTGCTGGTGTGGCGCACGCGCATGCACCTGCTGTGGCTGCTGGCCGGCGGGGCGCTGCTGGGCGGGCTGGGGTGGGTGTGATGCAGGGGCTGCCGTCATCCACCGGCCGCTGCCTGCTGCTCCTTGAAGGTCTCCCGCACCAGCCCGCACAACTGGCAGGCGGTGTGCGAGAGCGTGCGTCCCCGGCGCGTGATGAGCCCGACCACGCGGCTCACCACCGGATCGACCAGCGGTATGGCGCGCAACAGCTCATGCCTGGGCGGCACCGACAGCCGCGGCAGCGCGGCCAGGCCCAGCCCGGCCGCCACCAGCCCCAGCGCGCCGGCCACGTGCTCGGTCTCGTAGAACCACAGCGGGCGCCGGGGCAGGGCGGCCAGCGCGTGGTCCACCAGCAGCCGGTTGGCGCTCTGGCGCGACACGGCCACCATCTTCTGGTCCGCCAGGTCGGCCCATGCCACGCTGGCGCGGCCGGCCAGCGGGTGCCCGTGCGGCAGCACCAGCGCGTAGTCGTCCTGGCCCAGCATTTCGAAGTCCACGTCCGGGTCCTGCGCGCCGGTGAAGTTGAGCCCGAAGTCAGCCTCTCCCGACACGACGCTGGCCAGCACGCGGTGCGCGCTGTCGTCGATGACGCGCAGCCGCACGTGCGGCTGCTGCAGCGCGAAAACCTTGGCGATACCCGGCAGCACGTGCTGCGCGACCGAGGGCACGCAAGCGACGGTCACCTGCCCGCGCCGCGCCTGCGCGTCGTCCGACAGGCGCGTCACGGCGTCCTCCAGGTCTTCCAGCGTCTGGCGCGCCCGCTCCAGGAACTGCCGCCCGCCGGGCGTGAGGTCCACCTGCCGCGTGGTGCGCTCCAGCAGCCGCAGGCCCAGCGCCGCCTCCAGCTTGTCGATGCGGCGGCTCAGCGCCGGCTGCGAGATGCACAGGTGCTCCGCCGCCATGCGGAAGCTGCTGCGGTCCGCCACCGCCACGAAGGCCTGAAGCTCCTCGAATGCGAAATTGATGCGTGTCATGCATGAAATCTTAAAAACAATGCAATTCACAAATCAATGGTCGATTTCTACGATGACTCCATCGAATCCCAAGTTCACCGGAGACATCTGATGGCCCTGAATTCCCTGACGCGCCGCACCGCGCTGCTCGCCTTCGCCGGCTGTGCCCTCGTCGGCCAGGCCGCGCAGGCCCAGGCCCCGGCCTGGCCCGTGAAGCCCATCCGCTTCGTCGTGCCCTTCGGCCCCGGCGGTGCCAACGACCTCGTCGCCCGCGCCGTGGCCGAGCACGCGGCCAAGCAGCTGGGCCAGCCCATCATCATCGAGAACAAGCCGGGTGCCGGCTCGATGCTGGGCGCGGACCTCGTGGCCAAGTCGGCGCCGGACGGCTACACCTTCCTGGCGCCGGCCGCCGGCGTGATCACCAACGCGATGATCAAGTCGCGCATGCCGTACAAGGAAGAGGACCTGGTGCCCGTCGTGATGATGGCCGTCAGCCCCTCGGTGATCGTGGTGCCGGCGGACTCGCCCATCAAGGACCTCAAGGGGCTGATCGCCGCGTCCAAGAGCGGCCCCGGCCTGAACTTCTCCACCGCGGGCACGGGCAGCACGCCGCACTTCGTGGCCGAGATGCTCAACCTCAAGGCCGGCGCGAAGATGCAGATCGTGCCGTACAAGAGCGGCTCCGAAGGCATGGCCGCCGTGGTCGGCAAGCAGGTGGACGTCACCTCCGAGGCCAGCCCCGTGGTGATGCCGCAGATCAAGGGCAACAAGCTCAAGCCCATCGCCTCGACCTGGAACCGCCGCATCGCCGCGCTGCCGGACCTGCCCACCGCCGAGGAGCAGGGTTTCAAGGACATCGTCATCGGCCACTGGTCGGGCGTGTTCGCGCCCAAGGGCACGCCCGAGGCGATCCTGGACAAGGTGAACGCGGCCGTGAACGTGGCGCTGAAGTCGCCGGAGCTGCGCGCCAAGCTGATCCCCATGGCGATCGACCCCATGGGCGGCAGCCGCGAGGACTTCAAGAAGTTCCTGGCCGCTGAAAAGGCACGCCTGGCGCCCATCGCCAAGGCGGCGCACATGCAGGAAGACTGATTCCAGCGTTTCACCAGCACTGAGAACAACCCGTTCGGGCTGAGCCTGTCGAAGCACCCGGCGCAGCCGGCCAACAGGCCCTTCGACAAGCTCAGGGCGAACGGTGACCTATCGCTTTCGATTCGAAGTCGGAGGGAGGCCACCGGCCTCCACACAACACCAGACCCCTACGGAGACAAGTTTCATGAGCAACTTCTTCACCTCGACCCGCCGCGCTTTCCTGGTCGCCGGCCTGGCCCTGGGTGCCGTGGCGTCCGCCATGGCCGGCGAGATCCGCGTCGTCAGCTCTGGCGGCTTCACGGCCGCCTACAACGAGCTGGTGCCGCTGTTCGAGGCCGCCACCGGGCACAAGGTCCTCACGTCCTACGGCGCCTCGATGGGCACGGCCAACGACTCCATCCCCAGCCGCCTGGCCCGCGGCGAGCAGTTCGACATCGTGATCCTGGCCGACTCGGCGCTGGAGTCGCTGGTGAAGCAGGGCAAGGTGGTGCCCAACACGCGGGTGGACCTGGGCCGCTCGCTCATCGGCGTGTCGGTGCGCAAGGGCCTTCCTAAACCCGATATCTCGACGGTCGAGGGCGTGAAGAAGGCGGTGCTGGACGCCAAGTCCATCGCCTACTCGGCCAGCGCCAGCGGCACCTACCTGAGCAACGAGCTGTTCCCGAAGCTGGGCGTGTGGGACCAGATCAAGGACAAGTCCCGAAAGATCATGAGCGAGCGCGTGGGCACGGTGCTCACGCGCGGCGAAGCCGACCTCGGCTTCCAGCAGGTCAGCGAGCTGCTGCCGTTCAAGGACATCGAGTTCATCGGTCCGCTGCCCGAGGAGCTGCAGCAGAAGGTGTTCTTCTCGGCCGGCCTGGCCGTGGGCAGCAAGGAGCCGGAACTGGCAGCGCAGCTCGTCAAGTTCCTGGCCTCGCCGGCCGCCGCGCCCATCGTGCGCGCCTCGGGCCTGGAGCCGGTGGCCAAGGCCGCGAAGCCCGAAGCCAAGTGAGCCAGCGGCACCGCACGGTGCCGCCAACAAGAAAACAACGAGGAGACAAGTCATGAACAAGCCCATGAAGGCGATGCTGGGCATCGCGCTGGGAGCGGTGCCCGCCGCCGCTGCCTTGGCGCAGGGCGTCACCCTCGGCGGCGTCGCCGATTCCGCCGTCCGCCACGTTCGCAACGAGGGCCTGGGCGGCGTGAGCTCGCTGGTCAGCGGCTCGAACGCGACCAGCCGCTTCATCCTGCGCGGCACCGAGAACCTGGGCGGGGACCTGTCCGCCGGCTTCCACCTAGAGAGCGGCGTCGCGCTGGACACCGGGGCCAGCACCTCCAGCACCAACTTCTGGGACCGGCGCGCCACGCTGAGCCTGGCGAGCAAGCGCTGGGGCGAGCTGCGCCTGGGCCGGGACTACGTGCCCAGCTACGTCAACTGGGTGCGCTTCGACCCCTTCAGCCACGTTGGCGTGGCCGGCTCCAACAACTTCGTCTCGGCCACGCCGGTGGGGCCGATCCGCTCGGCCTTCGGCACGGCGCCGAACACCACCACGCGCACCAGCAACTCGGTGCAGTGGCTGATGCCCAGCGGCTGGGGCGGACTGGAAGGCGGCGTGATGGCGGCTGCCGGCGAAGGCGGCATGGCGGCCAACGGCCAGCACAAGGTGCTCGGCGCGCGGCTGGGCTATGCCGCCGGGCCGCTGGTGGTCTCCACCGCCTACACGCGCACGGAGAACAACCTCACCACCGCCACCGGCCGCTTCGACGACCGCGTGGTGGCCGGCCTCTACGACTTCGGCCCGGTGCGCGTGTCGCTGGCGCTGCGCCGCTTCGACCAGGCCGATGCCACGCAGGACAACCTGATCGTGGGCGCCTGGGTGCCCGTGGGCAACGGCGAGATCAAGGCCTCCTGGCTGCGGGCGAAGTTCTCCGGCCAGGTCGGCGCCGCGTCGCTGGAAGGCAATCGCGCGGACCAGTACGGGCTGGGCTACGTGCACAACCTGTCCAAGCGCACGGCGCTGTACGGCACGCTGTCGTACATCGACAACCGCAACGTGGCCTACGTGGTGCCCGGCGGCCCCAGCGGCCTCGCGGCGGGCGGCTCGTCCCGTGGTATTGAAATGGGCATGCGCCACAATTTCTGAGTGGCGCCGGACCGGTGAACAAATAACGGGCTTACCCCATGCTCACCGCTCCGAAAATCGACAGCGCCGCTTGGCGTTTCGTCCTGGATTTTGATTTCCTGATTTTCCGGTGGCCGGCGTATCCGGCTGTCGGTGCGGTGCTTGGTGATTTGCAATGCCAAGCCTGAACAATGAAATCTCAAGGATTGGCAGCGCTCCAATCCGGTATCCGTCTGCGCCGGATATCCCGGTGCTCTACGAGATGATCTAGGGGTTTCCCTAGGCAAGCTGACAGCAGACTGACAGCGCTGAGCCGAATACTGTGCGTTATTGCACTGTCCAAGGCGTCCCAGCGGACCAAGCCAAAAAATTTCGCCTGCTGCGACGACAGGCGGCGGGGCTGGTTTTGCCCGGTTATTCCACTGGCGTCCGCCGGCAGCGCCCGTATAGCAAGTTTCGTGTTCTCGGAAATTGGCGAAACAAATTCAGTTTCGCCCCCTGGTTCAACCCGAAGGAGACTCCATGCAACTCACTGGAATGCTTTACGGCGCGCAATTGCTGCGGCACGTCGATTTTCCGACCGCGGAGGTGCTCGGCCCCGACGCGTCGGAGGACGACATCCAGGCGCTGATCCGCCGCCATGGACAGGTGTTCATCAAGCCGCTGTTCAAGGGCGGCGTGGGCAAGAAGGGCAAGTCGGGCCTGATCGGCCGCGCCAAGGACTTGGCGCAAGCGCTGGTGGAGAAGGAGCGGCTGTACTTTGCCGAGCACCGCCACGGCAACGCCACGGCCAAGGCCAACGGCGTGACCTTCGAAGGCGGCGTGCCGGCCGAGCACGAGGTCTACTTCGCCATCACCGACGACACGCGCTACCGGGCACCCACGATGACGCTCACGCACCGCGGCGGCGTGGACATCGAGGAGCTGGACAAGTCGGAGATCGCCACCGTGCCCTTCGACGCGCTCACGGGCCTGAAGGCCTTCGTGGTGGCCAACGCGCTGACCGACATCGGCGCGCCCAAGGAGATCATCTCGCCGCTGGTGCAGCACCTGCCCAAGCTGTGGGAGCTGATGCACCACTACGGCATGACGACGCTGGAGCTCAACCCGATCCGCATGCGCGCGGACGGCAACGGCAAGCTCACGCCGGTGGCGTGCGACTTCAAGTGCGGCTTCGACCGGGACGACCCGCGCGTGGCACGGCTGAGCCTGCCGCGGCACCTTTTCGCGGCGGACGTCGGCGCCTTCGAGCAGGAGGTCAACGAGCTGCGCACGCACCAGGGCCAGTCGGACGTGTTCGTCATCAACGAGCGCGGCACCATCCTGGCGCCCACCTTCGGCGGCGGCGCCAACTCGCTGGTGACGGAAGTGCTGGGCGAGGCCGCGAGCATCTCCTCGGACTTCGGCGGCAACCCGCCCTACGAGAAGATGAAGCAGGTGGCCAAGATCTGCTACCGCCACTTCCTGGCGCAGTCCAACGTGCTGTTCATCATCGGCGGCAAGTCCAACAACACCGACATCCACGAGACGCTGCGCGCCATGGGCGACGCGCTGCGCGAGCACTTCGCCACGCACGGCCCCACGCCGCTCTATGTGGTGGTGGGCCGCGGCGGCCCGAACCTCGTGCGCGGCTTCGGGGCCTTGGCCGACACCTGCGAGGCGCTGGGGCTGCCCTACCGCTTCTTCGGCTTCGACAGCGCCATCTCCGAGGTCGTCAACTACGCCAAGCGCATCGACGAGTGGATGAAGGCCGGCGGGCGCGCGGCCATCGCTGCCCAACTCGGCATCAAGAACGCCGCCTGAGGCCCAAGGAGACAGAACCATGCATGCACGAGGCATTTCCAGCTTCCCGTACTACCTGGGCATCCACTCGCTGGCCGACGTGGCCACGCGCGGCGACCGCGTGTGCGTCCTCAACATCCTGGGCGGCGAGTCGCGCCAGGTCACGCCCACGAGCCACGCCTTCTCCGGCGGCAACGTGGTGTTCGGCACCTCGCCCGGGCGCGGCGGCCAGGTGCTCAAGACGCCCGCGGGCGACATCCCGGTCTTCAACAACGTGCGCGAGGGCCTCAACGCGGGCCTGGAGTTCAACACCGGCGTGGTGTACCTGCCGCCCTCGGGCGTGCGCGACGGCGTGGCCGAGCTCATCCGCGTGAACCCGGGGCTGCGCAAGATCGTCATCATCACCGAGAAGATCGCGGTGCACGACGCGCGAGAGATCCGCGCCATGGCGCAGAGCGCGGGCATCGACATCATCGGCGGCAACTGCCTGGGCGTGGCCGACTCCTGGAACCGCGTGCGCATCGGCGGCGCGCTGGGCGGCGACCTGCCCGAGGACTCGCTGCTGCAGGGCTCGGTGGCGATCTTCTCCAACTCCGGCGGCTTCACCACCACCATCGCGCAGTACCTCGCCAGCGAAGGCTGGGGCACGACCACGCTGGTGTCCTCGGGCAAGGACGTCTACATCCACTACGCCGCGCGCGACTTCGCGCATGCCTTCCGCAACGACGGCCGCTCGCGTGCGGCGGTGCTGTACGCCGAGCCCGGCGGCTACTACGAGCACGCGCTGGACTTCGGCAAGCCGGTGGTGGCGTGCGTGGTGGGGCGCTGGAAGTCCAAGCTCACGCGCGCCGTGGGCCACGCCGGCGCCATGGCCGGCTCCGGCGACAGCGCGCAGGACAAGGAGCGCTGGCTCATGGAATCGCTGGGCGTGGACGCGCTCTTCACGCCCGAGAACCCGGTGGTGTCGAAGAAAGGTGCGGTGGTGACCAACATCGCCCACATCCCGGCGGCGCTGACGGCGGTGATGGCGCTGAGCGGCGCCAAGCCCGACTTCCCGCGGCGCGGCAGCCTGAGCCTGAAGCCCTGGCTCGCCAATGACCAGGGGCTGGCGCTGCCGGCCGAGCTGGCGCTGCCGCCGGTGCCCGCGCCCGAGCCCTATGCCGCGCAGATCGCGGCGCTGTCCAAGCAGGTGGGCGCGGTGGTGGCGCGCCAGAACATGAAGGACAAGTCCGGCGCCTCGCAGATGGACCCGGCCACGCAGGTGACCTCGGTGCACGGGCACCCGGTGCTGGACCTGGCGCTGCAGCCGCTGCAGGCGGTGTTCGCGCTGCCGCTGGTGCACGAGGTGGCCGGCCCCAACGACCGCGCGCTGCTGGACATCGCGGTGGCGGCGGAAGTCAACCTGGTGGGCGACCCGGTGCTGGTGGCGGCGCAGGCCGCGCGCGACGCCGGCAACGCGCCCAACGCCGTCATGGCCGCGGCGGCGTCCATCGTCGGTCCCAAGCGCGTGGAGCGGGCGCTGGCGTGCACGCGCACGCTGATCGAGCTGTTCCTGGGCTCCGGGCTGAAGGAGGGCAGCCAGGAAGGCTTCGATTTCAGCGGCATCACGATGGACGCGGCCACGCGCGCGCTGTTCACCCAGCGCGAGGACGAGGCCAAGGACTCGCACCCCAAGGCCATGCTGCAGGCCGTGCGCCAGCGCAAGGTGAAGTCGGTGTTCCTGGACTTCCTGCTGGCGCAGGAGATTCCGCTGTCGCGCGATGCCATCCTGGCGGCGATTGCGACGACCATCGCCTGGGGCCCGCTGCTGCGCAAGCGCATCACGCGGCTGACGGCCGAGACGCTGCCGTGGTACCTGCGCCTCTACGGCGTGATGGTTGGCGCGTCCATCCCCGCGGAAAAGCACCAATGGGGCTCGCTGGCCGGCATCTCGCAGGCCGAGCGCTACGGCAGCTGGACCATGGCCGATCTCTGCTACCTCGCCATCACCGGCCGCAAGCCGATGCCCGAGCAGGCGCAGCCGCTGCAGATGCTCATCGGGCTGCTGGTGTCCAATGGCCCGGGCTCGATCTCGGCGCAGGGCGCCAAGGGAGCCGTCTCGGCCGACGGCCCGCAGACGCCGCAGCGGGTGCAGATCAACAAGGGCATGGTGGGCTTCCTCACGCACACCGGCTACAGCCACGGCGGCAACGGCTTCGAGGGCATGGCCTTCCTGCTGGAGCAGTTCAAGGGCGTGGACCTGCAAGATCCCTGCGACCCGTCCCACGGGCTGGACCTCAAGGGCATGGCGACGGTCTTCGCCAAGGCCTACAAGGCCGAGAAGCGCGCGGCCAAGGAGGCGGGGCAGGAACTGCGCGCGCTGCCTGGCGTGCACCACCCGGTGTTCAAGGGCAAGCCGGTCAACGTCGATCCGCGCGAGCGCTTCATCGCCGAGCTCATGGCCCAGCAGGGGAAGTACAACGTCTTCCACGCCTTCTACCGGGAGCTGGCGCAGGCGCTGTACGACGTGGGCGCGACGCCCTACGTCTTCTGTGTCAACGTGGACGCGGTAATTGCCGCACTGCTGTTGGGGTTGCTTTGGAAAGACTACAAGGCCGGCCTGCTCGACGTGCGCGACCTGGAGAATGCGGCCTTCACCGTGTTCCTGTATGGCCGGATGATCGGCGCCGCCGCGGAAATCGATGACCACCTCAACCGTGGCCGGAACATGGACACGCGCACGCCGGAAGCCGCCTGCGCGCACGTTCTCTGAAACCTCCTCGTAAAGGACCCAGGCGATGGACCTGCCCGCGCACCAGCTCACCATGACGGTGCTGATGACCCCCGACACCGCCAACTTCTCCGGCAACGTGCACGGCGGCACGATCCTGAAGCTGCTGGACCAGGTGGCCTACGCCTGCGCCAGCCGCTATGCCGGGCGCTACGTGGTGACGCTGTCGGTGGACCAGGTGATGTTCCGCCAGCCGATCCACGTCGGCGAGCTGGTGACCTTCCTGGCCAGCATCAACCACACCGGCTCCTCGTCGATGGAGGTGGGCATCAAGGTGATCGCCGAGGACATCCGCAGCCAAGCGGTGCGGCACGTCAACAGCTGCTTCTTCACGATGGTGGCGGTGGACGACGACCGCAAGCCCGTGCCGGTGGCGCCGCTGCGGCCCTTCACGCCCGACGAGCGCCGCCGCTACGAGCAGGCCAAGGTGCGCAGGCAACTGAGGCAGGAGTTGGAGGCGCGGTACAAAGGGATGCGGGCGCCCGAGGCGCAGTGAAGGGGGCGGGGGCCGCCCCGCTTGTTCACGCCGCTGCAGCCGCCCCCACCGGCTCCAGCGCCGCCTCCACCGCTTCGTCCACCTGCTCCAGCCACACGAAGCGCAGCTTCTCCCGGGCTTCCTGCGGGATGTCGTCCAGATCGCGCCGGTTGCGCGCGGGCAGCATCACGGTGGTGATGCCCGCGCGCAGTGCGGCGAGCACCTTCTCCTTGATGCCGCCCACCGGCAGCACCAGCCCGCGCAGGCTGATCTCGCCCGTCATCGCCACGTCCGTCCGCACCGGCCGGCCGCTGAGCAGCGAGCTGAGGGCGACGTACATCGCCACGCCCGCGCTGGGCCCGTCCTTGGGCGTGGCGCCCGCGGGCACGTGCACGTGGATGTCCGCCTTGTCCAGGCTGTCCGCGGCGATGCCCAGCTCGGCCGTGCGGCCCTTCACCAGCGACAGCGCGGCCTGCACGCTTTCCTTCATCACGTCGCCCAGCTGCCCGGTGAGGATCAGCCGGCCGCTGCCCGGCGTGCGCGCCGCCTCGATGAACAGGATTTCCCCGCCCACCGGCGTCCAGGCCAGCCCGGTGGCCACGCCCGGCACGCCGGTGCGCATCGCCACCTCGGCCTCGAAGCGCTTGGCGCCGAGGATCGCGTGCAGGTCGCCCGCATCCACGTCCATGCGCTGCACGCTGCCCTCGGCGATGCGCACCGCCACGTGGCGCACCACGCTGCCGATCTCGCGCTCCAGGTTGCGCACGCCCGCCTCGCGCGTGTAGTCGCCGATGACGGCGGCCAGCGCCGCGTCGCTCACCGTGCACTGCTCCGGCGTCAGTCCCGTGGCCGCGAGCTGGCGCGGCAGCAGGTAGCGGCGCGCGATCTGCAGCTTCTCCTGGCTGGTGTAGCCCGGCAGCTGGATCACCTCCATGCGGTCGCGCAGCGGGCCCGGAATGGTGTCGAGCATGTTGGCCGTGCACACGAACATCACCTTGGACAGGTCGTAGGGCACCGCCAGGTAGGTGTCGCGGAAGGTGCTGTTCTGCTCCGGGTCCAGCACCTCCAGCAGCGCCGCGTTCGGGTCGCCGTGCATGCCGCCCGATCCGAGCTTGTCGATCTCGTCGAGCATCATCACGCAGCGGTTGGTCCCGGCCTTGCGGAGCGCCTGGATGATGTTGCCGGGCAGGGCGCCGATGTAGGTGCGCCGGTGTCCGCGGATCTCCGACTCGTCGTGCACGCCGCCCAGGCTCACGCGCGAGAAGACGCGGCCCGTGGCCTTGGCGATGCTCTGGCCCAGCGAGGTCTTGCCGACCCCCGGCGGCCCGACGAAGCACAGGATCGGGCTGCGCCCTGAAGGGTTCAGCTTGTGCACCGCCAGGTACTCCAGGATGCGGCGCTTGATCTTCTCCAGCCCGAAGTGGTCCTCGTCCAGGATGCGCCGGGCCTCGGCGATGTCGATGGGCGCGGCGTCCTCGGTGCGCCAGGGCAGCTCGGTCAGCCACTCCAGGTAGGTCCGCACCATCGAGCTCTCGGCCGCGCCTTCGGGCATGCGCTCCAGCCGCTTGAGCTCCTTGCGAGCGACTTTCTCCACCTCCTCCGGCATGCCGGCCCTGGTGATGGCCTCATCCAGCTCGGCGACTTCGGCGGCGTTCTCGTCGTCCTCGCCCAGCTCCTTCTGGATCACGCGCATCTGCTCGCGCAGCAGGTGCTTGCGGTTGACGTCGCCGATGTTCTCGCGCGTGCGGTCCGCCACCTCGCGCGAGACCTTGAGCACTTCCAGCCGGTGCGTGACGGCGCTGATGAGCCGGTCCAGCCGCGACTTCAGGTCGAAGCTCTCCAGCAGCGACTGCTTCTCCGCCACCGGGAGGTCGAGCACGCTGGAGACGGCATCGGCCAGCTGCGAGGGCTGGTTCAGCGACTCCAGTGCCGTCGTCATCTCCGCCGGCACCTGCGGCAGCAGCTGCAAGGTCTCCATGGCGCGGGCCTTGAGCGTGCGGGCGCGGCCTTCGATCTCCGGGTCGTCGCGGTCCGGGTCGTCGATGTACTGCACCTGCGCCACCAGGAAAGGCCAGCCTTCCAGGAACTGCAGCACGCGGAAGCGCCGCAGCCCGCGGCCGACGACGCGGTGCGAGTCGTCCGGGCCGGCGAGGTAGCGCAGCACCGACACGCTGGTGCCGACCCAGTGCAGGTCGTCCGGGCGCGGATGCTCGGCCTCGCGGCGGCTTTGCAGCAGCACGCCCACAGGCTTCTCCTGTCGCACGGCTTCCTGCACCGCGGCCTGCGAATCGGGGCGGGCGATGAGCAGCGGCACCACGGTGTTGGGGAACACCACGGTGTCGTACAGCGGCAGCACGATGAGCGCGTCCTCGGGCAGCGGACGCAGGGGCGGGCGCGGCTCGCGCGGCGCCGTGGCGGGTGCGCCGCCGGCAGCGGCGGCGGGGCTGGTGCCCTCCAGCGCGGAGGACGGGAC
>JAEYPG010000186.1 GCA_023410975.1 Pseudomonadota bacterium | reverse complement strand
CACGCTCACACCGATCTCGCGCGACACCACGTCAATTGGCGCGCTCTCCGGCGGCAGCAACCTCGCTACCGCCCTGTCCTTGAATGCCTGTCCAAAACGAGCCACCGATCACTTCTTTCAACGCCCCTGGTTCGCGTTCTATTGGGGCGACAGGAATTGTGACGCGGGGGGAGGCCACAGCGGCGATCCGGGAATGGATCGAGATCTTTTACAACCGCTAGCAGTCTTTGCGCGGCAGAATTTCCACCACGAAGAGGCGCGGTCGGCCTAAAAGTCGCTGTCCACTCTTGTCAGGACACCTCAGCGAAAGGGCATGAAACCCTCTAGCTGTAAATGCATACCCGGCGGCTGGACTTGAGCGTTATGGCAAACCCTGCCTGAACCAAAAAAACCACCGACCATCATGCGCGTTTACGATCTGCACCATCCCATTTTCCGGTAGCCTGGGTGCTTAAGCAGCATAAGACGAAGTCGCCTTGAAAGCATTGGTCTCCAGCACTCAATTCATCCAATGCGCAAGTTGGCCGGAGGAGCCTCTGAGGATGTGCTTACCGCCTTTAATAAAAAATTTGAACAGCGTTCGTTGTGCTCAGTCAGTCCAAAAAGCGCAGCAACCGTGGTTGCTGGATGGCTGCAGTCATGATCAAAAAAAGCAAAGTCAAATTCCTAAGCATCTCGTAGCATGGCACTATGCTCTACAGTTCTTCACTGTGGTTCATTTGTGGGAAGGCTTGTGCCTACCCGTCCCCGCGACAACGTAGCGAAGGGAGCCTCTTCGATGTCAACCCACTTGGCACTGTATCTGTCTCTGGCCTGTGGCGTGGCCGCAGTGATCTACGGTTTTCTGCAGCGAAGCTGGATCCTGAGGCAGGATAATGGCAGTGAGCGCATGCAGCAAATCGCAAATGCAGTACAGCTTGGTGCATCCGCATACTTGGCTCGACAGTACAAGACCATAGCGATAGTTGGCGTCTGCCTAACTTTCTTGATAGGCCTGTTTCTGAATGTATTGACAGCGGTTGGTTTTGTTTTCGGTGCTGTACTTTCAGGGGCTTGCGGTTTTATTGGTATGAACATCTCTGTGCGGGCTAACGTACGCACGGCGCAAGCCGCTACGCGTGGTATCGGACCCGCCCTGGACGTGGCGTTCAAGGGGGGAGCCATTACAGGGATGCTTGTTGTAGGTTTGGGTCTCTTAGGGGTCGGTATTTTCTATTGGTTTATTACCGTCAATGAAAATAACGTGCCGATGCGTAGTATCTCCGTCACTCTTAAGCCTATGCTGGGTTTTGCATTTGGCGCATCATTGATATCGATATTTGCCCGTCTAGGTGGTGGTATTTTTACTAAAGGGGCAGATGTTGGGGCTGATTTGGTGGGGAAAGTTGAGGCAGGTATCCCGGAAGACGATCCGCGTAATCCTGCGGTTATTGCGGACAATGTTGGTGATAATGTAGGTGACTGTGCGGGTATGGCCGCTGATTTGTTCGAAACTTATGCTGTAACGTTGATTGCAACGATGGCCCTCGGCAGCTTGATGGTGACGGCTGCTCCTGTGGAGGCAGTGGTATATCCGTTGTTGCTGGGAGGCATGTCTATCATTGCATCAATTATTGGATGCACATTTGTGAGAGCAACTCCTGAAATGCGGAATGTCATGCCTGCCCTGTACAAGGGATTGATAGTCGCCGGCATTTTATCGCTGGTGGCATTTTGGTTCGTCACGATATTGATAATCCCGTCAGATGCTTTGGGCGCAAAAACCCATGTGCGTCTTTGGGGTGCTTGTGTTGTAGGTCTAGTTCTTACTGCTGCAATGGTCTGGGTTACGGAGTACTACACGGGAACTCAATACAAGCCTGTGCAGCATGTTGCACAAGCATCTACTACGGGTCATGGCACCAACATCATTGCAGGTCTTGGGGTCAGCATGAGAAGTACGGCTGTGCCCGTTCTTTTGGTTTGTTTTGCAATCGCTGTTTCATATCAATTGGCCGGGCTTTATGGAATTGCTGTGGCCGCGACTGCCATGCTGAGTATGGCTGGTATCGTGGTGGCTCTTGATGCCTACGGCCCAATCACGGATAACGCTGGTGGAATTGCCGAAATGGCTGAGCTGCCGGAAAGTGTGCGTAATATTACTGATCCATTGGATGCTGTTGGAAATACTACAAAAGCTGTGACAAAAGGTTATGCGATCGGATCTGCAGGTTTGGCGGCGTTGGTCTTATTTGCGGACTATACGCATGCTTTGCATAGTCGTGGTATGGACGTGCGGTTTGACCTATCTGATCCCAAAGTAATCATCGGATTATTTGTTGGTGGTTTGATCCCCTATCTCTTCGGGGCCATGGCTATGGAAGCAGTTGGGCGGGCTGCTGGAGCGGTTGTGGAGGAGGTAAGGCGTCAGTTCCGGGAAATACATGGCATCCTGGATGGCACAGGGAAACCGGAGTACGACCGTGCTGTAGACATGCTCACAGGTGCCGCGATCAAAGAAATGATCGTTCCTTCCTTATTGCCAGTCGTGGCGCCAATCGTAGTAGGTCTGGTGTTGGGGCCCAAGGCACTTGGTGGATTGCTTATGGGGACTATAGTCACCGGGCTCTTTGTAGCCATCAGCATGTGCACCGGTGGTGGGGCTTGGGATAATGCCAAGAAGTACATTGAGGATGGCCATCATGGTGGCAAGGGGTCTGAAGCCCATAAGGCCGCTGTGACAGGAGATACGGTGGGCGACCCGTACAAAGATACAGCCGGCCCAGCAATTAATCCGTTAATCAAAATAATTAATATTGTGGCCTTGCTTATTGTGCCTCTTTTGCCTATCGATGTTGAAAGCTTGCGCACAGGCGAACAGGTCCAATCCCGATTTGGTTGGGTTGCTGTAAAAAACTTTGACTCATCGGTGAGGTAAGTTTGGGCCAAGCGTATGCGTTCGGCCTCGAAATTTTTTGTGAGGAGCGCATGCGCAAAGTGTTGGCATGGTGTAGGTTTTTCGGGTATCAATAGTGTTGTATACTGGATTTTTGTGTCGCGATTTGCAGTAATTTAGGATTTACGCAAGACGCCTTCAGCTAGCGCCGAGGCCCCGCTTTTCGGCGCTACTTCAGACGTGCGCCATACGGACCGATGGGTTTTGCAGTTCCTGCTTCATGTAGTTCGATAGCATCTCTTTTTTGATGCTGTAGATGTTTTTCTTCAGCTCTCGGGTCAACTCTGACAAGTACACCCAGACCAGCATTGCGCAGCCAATATGGTTTCTCTGGGCGCGTGCCGATCGGCACTGGCATTTCTCGATGCCCAGCGTTTGCTTGACTTCCCGGTGATACTGCTCAATCTTCCAGCGCACGGCGCACATTTCTCGGGTGCCGTCAGTTGAATCCTGAGAAAAGTCGTTCGTCACAATCCATTCCGTGCGGCTGTTTTCAACCGCGACCCCAAACAGTTTGAGCTTGAAATCGCCCGGAAATCCATGCACCTTGACCAGTTTGCCGTGCGCCGCTTGCTCTGACGTCCATTGCAATTCGCTCACCGCCTTGTAGGGCTCTTCGCCGCCGCTGTCATCGACCTTGCGGTTGCTCTTGAGCGGGCAGTAGAAAAGCTTTTCTGAGGTGTGGATGTGCTTCATCAGCTCCTTGGTGGCGTACCAGGAGTCCATCAGCACGGTGCGAAAGCGTAGCTTCTTGCCGTGGATGGCGTTGTCGAACATGTCCTTGAAGTGCGCTAGTTTGGTCTTGTGATCTTCGTCGGGTGCGTAGACGCGCCAGTCGATGACCCAATAGCGCCCCGTCCTCAAATTGACGTACAGGCAGTTGACCACGCCGATGCCTTTGATCAGTCGATGGGCGTTGCCGCTGTACTGCAGACGCACCAAATCTATCTTGTGGGCGTGGTTCTTGTCCAGGACGCTGTCATCGAAAATCAAGCAAGCGTCGTCGTCATATTCGATAACATCTTTGACGCTATTCCATAACTCCTCGGGAGTTACATTGTCATTTTGCAAGTAGCGGTTGATGGCGTCATGAGAGAAGTGCGGATGATGGTCCGCAAAATAGGTTTGCGTGTAATTGACCTGGCTGGATAGAATGAACTGACAGTAATCGCGACGAGTTGGCTTCGCAGGTTTCCTCGCACATGAGCGGGGTCCCTATTTTACCCAACCAAGTGACCAACTCAAAAAATATTATGAAGTTTCTTTTGCGTAAGTCCTAAGATTGCTGTCGGCTGCTTGCCTCAGGCAATCATCGGTTGTCCGCTGAATGCCTGGGGTGTAGATTCTTGGCGATCGTTTTTCAGTTTTGTCAGTAGTGGGGTTGGTGTTTGGTTAATAGGCGTTCTTGTCAAAAAACACTAATCGCGCGGTCCGCATCATGATATGAAGATCCAGCGCTAAAGACCAGTTGCGCAAATACTCAAGATCATATTCAACTCGCGCTTGCATTTTGTGGATGGTGTCGGTTTCGCCGCGATGTCCATTAACTTGGGCCCAGCCTGTAATCCCCGGTTTAACCTTGTGGCGCACCATGTACGCCTTGATGAGCTTGCGGTACTCCTCGTTATGAGCCACAGCATGTGGCCGGGGGCCAACAATGCTCATGCTGCCCTGGAGCACGTTGAAAAACTGCGGAAGTTCGTCTAGTGATGTGCGGCGCAGAAATGCCCCAAGTGGTGTGATACGTGGATCATGGCGCGTGGCTTGACGCACTACTTCACCGTTGTCCTGGGAAGTCATCGTGCGAAACTTGTAAACCAGTATTTCGCTTCCATCCAACCCATTGCGGCGCTGTTTAAAGATTATAGGTCCTGGTGATGAGTATTTGACGGCAATTGCGATTGTAATCAATATTGGCGAAATAAAAATCAATATTGCCGAGGCAATAAGCAAGTCAGAAATTCGCTTGACAAGCTCGTTTGTGCCGGTAAAAGGGGTTTCGCAGATTCCAACCACGGGAATGCCATTCATGTCTTGGAGTCTGCCCTGGATAATACTTATTCCGAAGACATCGGGCACAAAAAATATGGAAGCCGTGGTCCCTTGAAGGGATTCCAAGAGTTCTACGATCCGAGGCTGCAAGCCCAGCGGCAGGGTAATGTAAACTTCCTTGATGCCATGTGTACGGATATAGGGTGCAACGTCCTGCAAGGTGCCCAGTACCGTACTGGCATCCTCATGCACGCGCGCGTCTTGCCGGTCGTCAAAATGACCTACGAACACGCTGCCTTGGTCGGCGGTCTCACGTAACGCCCTAGCTACTTTCACGCCCAACAGCCCGCTGCCCACCACGACAGCCGGCCGTCGCAGCACGGGTAGTGCGGCTCGGCGTCGCAAAATAGCCTGCCCTGTGCATACGCCCAGCCACAACAGCACTGGCGTGATGACGGCCCAGGTCAATAGCACTCGCCGATTGAAGTAACCTAAACTTTGTGTGGCGTAACCACACAGCATCAATGCCAACAATAGAACGACCCAGCTATTGATGATGTCCATGGCCGCCGCTGGTAGTGGATCCTTGAAGCGCTGGCGGCCTGGAAAAGTCAGTGCGAACACCAACAAGCCCAGCGTGAGCGCTGGTCTTTCTATGGGCTGTCCATACCACTTGGTGGCAAGCAGGAACGCCACCACCGCGATGGTGGGCTCCATGAAGGCTGCCACGAGGGAGGTGACTGATTGAGGGGCGCTGTAGAACGTCCGTTTGTAACTGCGATGGGCGATCATGGAATCCGGGTGACCTACGTTGGGTGCGGCATGAGCCATGCCGACAGACCAGTTCCTTCCCCCTTTTCTTGCGAGCCATTCTCGACCCTGTGTCAGCCTCTTCCAGGCCGCTTCCCACAGATGCGGGCGTCCAACCCGGGTGCCTACAATGCCGCGCATGTTGCAAGCCCTCAACGCCCTGTTGGCCCCCGCTCTGATGGAGCGGCTGACCCTGCTCCTGAATCATGTGCTTGACAGCGAGCCCGCGGCGCGCGACTTGCTTCGCCCCCGCGAGGGCGCACTGGTGCAGTTCCATCTTGAACAATGGCCTCGGCTACTGCCGCCGACGCCCACCCTGTGTTGGCGCATTACGCCGGCAGGGCTGCTGGAGTGGTGCGAGATCCCTCCGGCGGCGGCGCAGTTGCATGTGCGGGTGGACGCCTCCAACCCCGCCATGCTGATGGCACAAGCGTTGTCCGGCTCGCAACCGGCGCTCAGGCTTGACGGTGACGCGGCACTGGCCGCGGACATCAACTGGCTGCTGCAGAACCTGCGATGGGACATGGCCGCCGATTTGGAGCGGGTGCTGAGCCCCGTGGCAGCACAGCAGCTCAGCGCGCTGGGAGCGGCGCTGGCGCGCGGCTTGCGGCAGACCGTGCTTGGCGGCACGGTGCGCTGGCGTGCCGCTTCATGAGGCAGTTTGCTCGGCTGATCTACATCGCGTTCACCGTCCTGCGCTTCGGCCTGGACGATATCGCGCTGTCGCATTTCCGCCAGCGCTGGGTGCGCGCGCTAGCCGCCGTCGTGACTATCGGGCGCCGCTACGACGAAGCGCGCGGCGTGCGCCTGCGCCGCGCGCTGGAGCGCTTGGGGCCGATCTTCGTCAAGTTCGGCCAAGTGCTGTCCACGCGGCGCGATCTGCTGCCGCTGGATGTGGCCGATGAACTGGCCAGGCTGCAGGACCGCGTCGCCCCGTTTCCGAGCGCGCAGGCCGTGGCTCTGGTGGAGGCGGCTTTCGGACGGCGCATCGACGAACTGTTCTCCCATTTCAGCCCAGAGCCGGTGGCTAGCGCTTCCATCGCGCAAGTGCACTTTGCCACTTTGCGTGACGGCCGGGAGGTGGCAGTCAAGGTGTTGCGCCCGGGCATGCTGGCCGTCATCGAGGACGACCTGGCGCTGCTGCACCGCCTGGCACGCTGGGCTGAGCGCGTCAGCCCGGATGCCCGCCGGCTCAAGCCGCGCGAGGTGGTGGCCGAGTTCGACATTTATCTGCACGACGAGCTGGACCTAGTGCGCGAGGCAGCCAACGCAGCCCACCTGCGGCGCAACATGGATGGGCTCAACCTCGTGATGGTCCCTGAGATGATCTGGGACTTGTGTGCCCCCGGCGTCATCGTGATGGAGCGCATGCATGGCGTGCCCATCAGCCAGATCGGCCGATTGCGCGAGGCGGGGGTGGACATTCCCAAGCTGGCCCGCGACGGCGTGACCATCTTCTTCACGCAGGTGTTCCGCGACGGCTTCTTCCACGCCGACATGCACCCCGGCAACATTCAAGTCAGTCTGGAGCCGGCTACCTTCGGGCGCTACATCGCGCTGGACTTCGGGATCATGGGCACGCTCACCGAGGTGGACAAGGAGTACTTGGCGCAGAACTTCATCGCCTTCTTCCGCCGTGACTACAAGCGCGTGGCGGAGTTGCACCTGGAGTCGGGCTGGGTGCCGCCGGGCACCCGCGTCGACGCCCTGGAGTCGGCCATTCGCGCCGTGTGCGAGCCGCACTTCGACCGACCGCTCAAGGACATCTCGCTGGGCCAAGTGCTGCTGCGTCTGTTCCAGACCTCGCGCCGCTTCAACGTCGAGATCCAGCCCCAGCTCGTACTGCTGCAGAAGACGCTGCTCAACGTCGAAGGGCTGGGGCGCCAGCTCGACCCCGAACTCGACCTCTGGGCAACGGCCAAGCCGTTCCTGGAACGCTGGATGAACGAGCAGATCGGCTGGCGCGCGCTGGTGGACCGCCTCAAGCATGAGGCGCCGCATTACGCGCGGCTGCTGCCCGAGATGCCGCGCCTGCTGCACCACGCGCTGCAGCACTCGACCGGCAAGGGCGAAGATTCCCAGGCGCTGCTGCTAGCCCTTTTGTCCGAGCAGCGCCGGACTAACCGGCTGTTGCAAGGCATTCTCTGGGGCGCCCTGGGCTTTGCACTGGGCGTGGGCCTGATGCGTCTGGCGCTGAAGCTGCATGTGCTGATACCGGCCTGACACCGCGCTGGAGGCACTGCGCCGCGTGGCCTTGCAACACGTTTGCAGCCGCGGATTGCAGGCACGGCGGCAAGGCGTCAAGGAGCGTGCAAGCTTGTCCCCCGCGATGCAGGGGATAATGCGCGCGCTTTTTCGGCGCCGCCGTCCAGCGGCGCCTTCTCCAGCCTCTCCCGACCGCAGGCCGTTCCATGCTGCTGACCCTGGTCCTCGTCTACCTGCTGCTGACCATCGCCATTGGCCTGTGGGCCGCCAAACGGGTCAAGAACACCTCGGACTTCGCGGTCGCAGGCCGCCACCTGCCGCTGGTGATGATCGTCACCACCACCTTCGCCACTTGGTTCGGCTCCGAGACGGTACTGGGCATCCCGGCCAAGTTCGTGCAGAACGGATTGGGCGAGGTCGTGGAGGATCCGTTCGGCGCGGGCACCTGCCTGATCCTGGTCGGTGTCTTCTTCGCCGCCAAGCTCTACCGCATGTCGCTGCTGACCATCAGCGACTACTACCGCGAGCGCTACGGTCGAGGCGTCGAGGTGGTGTGCTCGCTGATCATCATCGTCAGCTACCTGGGCTGGGTCTCGGCGCAGGTTACGGCGCTGGGCCTGGTGTTCAACTTGCTCTCGGGCGGCGCCATCAGCGTGCCGGCGGGCATGGTTCTGGGCACCGCGTCGATCCTGGCCTACACGCTCTTCGGCGGCATGTGGTCGGTGGCGGTGACGGACTTCATCCAGATGATCATCCTGGTTGCCGGCCTGGCGATCATCGCCGTCTTCGCCGCCGACCAGGCCGGCGGCGCCGACAAGGTGATCGCGCTGGCCACGAGCAAGGACCTGTTCCGGTTCCTGCCCGAGCCGACCTTCACCGACATCGTGTTCTTCGTCGCCGCGGCGATCACGATGATGCTGGGCTCGATTCCGCAGCAGGACGTGTTCCAGCGCGTGATGTCGGCCAAGGACATCGACGCTGCCACCAAGGGTCCGGTGATCGGCGGCCTGTGCTACATCGCCTTCGCCTTCGTGCCGATGTTCCTGGTCACGAGCGCGCTGATCATCATGCCGGAGCAGGCCACCGAGCTCATTGAGCAGGATCCGCAGAAGGTGCTGCCCACGCTGGTGCTGGAGCACATGCCTTTCGTGATGCAGGTGCTGTTCTTCGGCGCGCTGCTGTCGGCCCTCAAGAGCACGGCCTCGGCCACGCTGCTGGCGCCTTCGGTGACTTTCGTGGAGAACGTCTGGCGCCAGTTCTTCCCGCGCCAGAGCGACCGCCAGGAGCTGCGCACCATGCGCATCGCGGTGCTGGTGTTCAGCATGCTGGTGTGCACCTACGCCATCCTTTCCGAGGGCACGCCGATCTACGACATGGTCTCCGGCGCGTACCAGGTGACGCTGGTGGGCGCCTTCGTGCCGCTCACCGCCGGGCTGTACTGGAAGCGTGCCACCACGCAGGGCGCCATCTTTTCGATCGTGCTGGGCATCCTGACCTGGGCCATGTTCCTGGCCACGCCCGCGGGTGAGATGTTCCCGGCGCAGCTCGCGGGCTTCCTGATGGGAGCGCTGGGCATGCTGGTGGGCTCGCTGGGCCCGCAGGCGCTCAAGAACCGCCACGGCTCGCACCATGCGCTGCGCGGCCTCGACAGTGGCTTGAAAGCCTGAAGCGTGACCTTATCTGCGGCCGCGGGCGCGGCGCCTATTCCTTGCGGCATCGCCACCCCACCTCGGGCTTTATAATTTTTCGTTTTGCATCAAAGGCTTAGCCATGCCGATCTACGCTTATCGCTGTTCCGCCTGCGGTCACGCGAAGGACGTGCTGCAGAAGATGTCCGACCCCGTGCTGAGCACCTGCCCGGCCTGTGGCGCCGAGGCCTTCAGCAAGCAGCTCACTGCCGCGGGCTTCCAGCTCAAGGGTTCGGGTTGGTACGTGACCGACTTCAAGGGCGGCAGCGGCGGTACCTCCGCGCCGGCAGCGGCCAGCAGCAAGGCGGCCGAGCCGGCCGCGGCGCCCTCGTCGTCCGACGCCGCACCGGCAGCGGGCTGCGGCGGCTCCTGCGCCTGCCATTGATGCCTTTGGGCAAGGGCCGTCGCGCGTGAAGAAATACATCGTTGCCGGGCTGCTGGTCTGGCTGCCGCTGGCCGTCACGGTCTGGGTGCTGCTGTGGGTGCTCGGCCTGATGGACGGCGTGTTCGACTGGCTGCTGATCGCGGCCTCGGCCGTGCTGCCGCTGTCGGCGCAGGCCGGCCTGGACGACCTGCGCAAGATCCCAGGCCTGAGCGTGCTGGTGATGGTGGCGGGGCTGCTGCTCACCGGCGTGTTCGCCGCCAACGTGCTGGGCCAGTGGTGGCTGCGGCAGTGGGACCGGCTCATGGGCCGCATCCCCATCGTCAAGTCGATCTACAGCTCGGTCAAGCAGGTCTCGGACACGCTGTTCTCCAGCAGCGGCAACGCCTTTCGCGAGGCGGTGCTGGTGCAGTACCCGCGCGCGGGCTCCTGGACCATCGCCTTCGTCACCGGCCGTCCCGGCGGCGAAGTGGCCACGCAGCTCGGCGGCGCCGAGCACGTGAGCCTGTACGTGCCCACCACGCCCAACCCGACCTCGGGCTTCTTCCTGATGGTGCCGCGCGTTGACGTCATGCCGCTGCAGATGAGCGTGGACGAGGCGCTCAAGTACATCATCTCGATGGGCGTCGTCGTCCCGCCCCCGCCCATGGCGGCCCCTGCCGCGCCGCTGCCGCTGCGAAACCGCGCCGGCGGCTGAGCAACGCCGTCGCCTCTTTCCCACAGGCCGCCAGCCGCGGCGGCCTCCCGAACAAGTCTCCTGGAGCCAACAATGAGAAGCAGCTACTGCGGCCGCGTCAGCGAAGCGCTGATGGGCCAGACCGTGACCCTGATGGGCTGGGCCCACCGCCGCCGCGACCATGGCGGCGTGATCTTCATCGACCTGCGTGATCGCGAAGGCGTCGTGCAGGTGGTGTGCGACCCCGATCGTGCGGAGATGTTCGCCACCGCCGAGAGCGTGCGCAACGAGTTCTGCCTGAAGGTCGTCGGCAAGGTACGCGCGCGGCCCGCGGGCACCGAGAACGCCAACCTCGTCAGCGGCAAGATCGAGGTGCTGTGCCACGAGCTGGAAGTGCTCAACCCCAGCGTCACGCCTCCGTTCCAGCTCGATGAGGAAAACCTCTCCGAGACCACCCGCCTGACGCACCGCGTGCTGGACCTGCGCCGCCCGTACATGCAGAACAACCTGATGCTGCGCTACCGCGTGGCCATGGAAGTGCGCAAGTACCTCGACGAGCAGGGCTTCATCGACATCGAGACGCCGATGCTCACCAAGAGCACGCCCGAAGGCGCGCGCGACTACCTGGTGCCGTCGCGCGTGCACGACGGCATGTTCTTCGCGTTGCCGCAGTCGCCCCAGCTCTTCAAGCAGCTGCTCATGGTCGCGGGCTACGACCGCTACTACCAGATCACCAAGTGCTTCCGCGACGAGGACCTGCGCGCCGACCGCCAGCCCGAGTTCACGCAGATCGACCTGGAAACCAGCTTCCTGAGCGAGCAGGAGATCCGTGACCTCACCGAGGGCATGATCCGCCACGTCTTCCGCAAGGCGCTGGACGTGGAGCTGGGCGAGTACCCGGTGATGAGCTACGCCGACGCAATGCGCCTGTACGGCTCCGACAAGCCCGACCTGCGCGTGAAGCTGGAGTTCACCGAGCTCACCGACGTGATGGCCGACGTGGACTTCAAGGTCTTCAGCACTCCGGCCACGACCAAGGGCGGCCGCGTGGCCGCGCTGCGCGTGCCCGGCGGCGTCGAGATGAGCCGCGGCGAGATCGACGGCTACACCGAGTTCGTCAAGATCTACGGCGCCAAGGGCCTGGCCTGGGTCAAGGTCAACGACCTGGCCAAGGGCCGCGAGGGCCTGCAGTCGCCCATCGTCAAGAACCTGCATGACCGCGCGCTCCAGCAGATCCTGGAGCGCACCGGCGCGCAGACCGGCGACTTGATCTTCTTCGGCGCCGACAAGGCCAAGGTCGTCAACGACGCCCTGGGCGCGCTGCGCGTGAAGATCGGCCACAGCGACTTCGGCCGCGCCAAGGGCCTGTTCGAGGACCGCTGGGCGCCGCTGTGGGTGGTGGACTTCCCGATGTTCGAGCACGACGAGGAAGAGGACCGCTGGGTCGCCGTGCACCACCCGTTCACCGCACCCAAGGACGGGCACGAGAACCTGATGGACACCGACCCCGGCGCCTGCGTGGCCAAGGCCTACGACATGGTGCTCAACGGCTGGGAGCTCGGTGGCGGCTCGGTGCGTATCCACCGCGCCGACGTGCAAAGCAAGGTGTTCAGCGCCCTGAACATTGGCCCGGAAGAGGCGCAGCTCAAGTTCGGCTTCCTGCTGGACGCGCTGCAGTACGGCGCGCCCCCGCATGGCGGCCTGGCCTTCGGTCTGGACCGCCTGGTCACGCTCATGACCAAGGCCGAGTCCATTCGCGACGTCATCGCCTTCCCGAAGACGCAGCGCGCCCAGTGCCTGCTCACCGGCGCACCCAGCGCCGTGGACGAGAAGCAGCTGCGCGAACTGCACATCCGCCTGCGCAACCCGGCCGTCACGGCTTGATGCAGCTCAAGGGGCGGGCCCTGCGGGCCCGACCTGGGGGACAGCGTGCAATAAGGACGGCATAGGGTTAACCCTTGGGG
>JAEYPG010000165.1 GCA_023410975.1 Pseudomonadota bacterium | reverse complement strand
GGGCCGGACCCGGCGGCTGCGGCTCGGACCGGCGCTCGGGTGCGGGGCTTCAAGGGCTGGCGGCGGACGGCTGTGGGCGCTGCGCGGCGCAGCAACCGGGCGTCCACCGCGCGCAGTCCGGAGCATTGTAACCCCGTGTCCCAGGCCCACCGCCTTGATCTGGACCAAGATGTCACGCCGGAGCCGCCCGGAATTCAGCCCGCTTCAGCCCGACAGGGCCTGCAGCGCCGCCGCCAGGTCCGCCGGGGGGGCACGCTCGAAGTCCAGCGTGCCGTCCAGCACAGGATGCGCCAGCCGCAGCCGTTGCGCATGCAGCGCCTGGCGCTGCAGCCCCAGCAGCGGGGCGCCGCCGTACAGCGCGTCGGCCAGCAGCGGATGCCCGCGCGAGGCCGCGTGCACGCGGATCTGGTGCGTGCGCCCGCTGTGCAGCGTGCAGCGCAGCGCGCAGGCTTGGTCCCCTTCGGCCAGCAGCTCGAAGTCGGTGCGCGCGGGCTTGCCCGAGGCCACGATGGCCATGCGCACGCGCGAGCGCGGGTCGCGGCCGATGGGCGCGTCCACCGTGAAGCGCTCCTCGCGCGGCACGCCGTGGGCCAGCGCCAGGTACTGGCGGTGCACCTCGCGCGCGGCGATGGCGCGCACCAGCGCCGTCATGGCCGGCAGGGTCTTGGCCACCACCATCAGGCCCGAGGTGTCCTTGTCCAGCCGGTGCACGATGCCCGCGCGCGGCAGCCGCGCCGCGCCCGCGTGGTGCGCCAGCAGCGCGTTGAGCAGCGTGCCCGACCAGTTGCCCGCCGCCGGGTGCACCACCATTCCCGCAGGCTTGTCGACCACGAGCAGGTGCGCGTCCTCGAACACCACGTCGATGGGCAGCGCCTCGGCCTTGAAGGCGCGGCTTTCCGCCGTGGGCACCAGCTCGACGCGGATGCGCTGCCCGAGCCTCACGCCGCGCGAGGCGGTGCGCGCCACCTGGCCGTCGAGCTGCACATGGCCGCGCTCGATCAGGCCCTGCAGATGGTTGCGCGAGAACTCGCCCGCCATGAGCACCAGCGCCTTGTCCAGGCGCAGGCCCTGCAGCGCGGCATCCACCTCGCGCTCGCGCCATTCGTGCTGTTCGTCGTCGGGGCCGTCGTCCTCGGTCGCCGGATCGGACAAGGGGTCAACCATACAATTCGCGTTTTCTTGGACCTACGGACGCGCGCGGCGCGCGGCCGCTGCATCAGATGAGCTTTTCTTCTTGGAGGCGCCGCTGGGCGCCAGGAACGTCGGCCTGTGCGGCGGCGTTGGCGGGGGCGTTGCTGATGGCGGGTTGCGGCACCACGAAGGAGGACCCGCTGTCCACCATGGCCGTCGAGAAATTGTACGCAGACGCCAAGGACGACATTGGCGCCGGCAGCTACGAGCGCGCCATCAAGACCCTGGAACGCGTCGAGGGCCGCGCCGCCGGCACGCTGCTGGCGCAGCAGGCCACGCTGGACCTGGCCTACGTGCGCTACCGCACCGGCGAGCGCGCCGAGTCGCTGGCGACGCTGGACCGCTTCATCAAGCTCAACCCGTCCAGCCCCGCGCTGGACTACGCGCTGTACCTGCGCGGCGTCGTCAACTTCAACGACAACCTGGGCATCCTGGGCCGATTCACCAACCAGGAGCTCTCCGAGCGCGACCAGCAGGCCTCGCGCGACGCCTACCAGTCCTTCAAGCAGCTGGTGGACCAGTTCCCGCAGTCCAAGTACGCGCCCGACGCGCGCACGCGCATGGACTACATCGTCAACGCGCTGTCGAACTACGAGATCCACGTGGCGCGCTACTACTTCCGCCGCGGCGCCTTCGTCGCCGCCGCCAACCGCGCGCAGCAGGCGATCAAGGAGTACCCGCAGACGCCCGCCACCGAGGAGGCGCTCTACATCATGGTGCGCAGCTACGAGCGGCTGGAGCTGCCGCAGCTGCGCGAGGACGCCGAGCGCGTGCTCAAGCAGAACTTCCCCAACAGCCGCTACCTCGCCGAAGGCCTGGCCGGACCCAAGAAGCCCTGGTGGCAGGTGTGGTGAGGCGGCACCCCTGAAGCGCGAAGGCCGGCCCGCAGGCTGGCCTTTTTCATGGGCGGTACGCGCTGCGCTGCTCAGCCGCCGGACGCGGCGGCATCCGGCGCATCCTGAACCTCATCGTCCACCGCTGCAGCGGCCTGCCTCTGCGAAGCCAGTTCCCGCAGCCACGCCAGCGCCTCGCCTTCTTCCTTGAGCCGCGTCATCGGCGGCAGCGCCTTGCGCAGCCGCGCGCCGTAGCCCTTGAGCACCAGCCGCGGGTCGCACACCACCAGCAGCCCGCGGTCGCGCTCGCTGCGGATCAAACGCCCCGCACCCTGCTTCAGCGACACCGCCGCCTCGGCCAGGAAATATTCGTTGAAGGGGCTCCTGCCTTGCGACTCCAGCTGTGCCACGCGCGCTTCCACCAGCGGGTCGTTGGGCGGCGGGAAAGGCAGCTTGTCGATCAGCACGCACTGCAGCGCGTCGCCGGGCACGTCAATGCCTTCCCAGAAGCTGGCCGAGCCCACCAGCACCGAAGCCGGCTGCGCCAGGAAGCGCTTCACCAGCTCGCGCTTGGGGAGCTCGCCCTGCACCAGCACGTCCAGCGCCACGCCGGCCTCCACCAGCGCCTCGCGCAGCGCGAAGCCCACCGCCTGCAGCGCGCGCAGCGTGGTAGTGAGCACGAAGGTGCGCCCGCCCAGGGCGCTGGCCAGCCGCGCCGCCAGCCGGCCCACCGCCGGCGCATGCGGCTCGCTGCCCGCGGCCGGGAAG
>JAEYPG010000157.1 GCA_023410975.1 Pseudomonadota bacterium | reverse complement strand
CCACTTCCTGCGCCAGCGCCATCGTGAAGCCGTGCATGCCGGCCTTGGCCGCGGAGTAGTTGGTCTGGCCGAACTGGCCCTTCTCGCCGTTGACCGAGGAGATGTTGATGATCCGGCCCCAGCCCTTCTCGAGCATGCCGTCGATCACCTGCTTGGTGACGTTGAACATGCTGTCGAGGTTGGTCGACATCACGGCCTGCCAATCGGCCTTGCTCATCTTGCGAAACTGCCCATCACGCGTGATGCCGGCGTTGTTCACCAGCACGTCCACGCTGCCGTGCTCGGCCCTGACACGCTCGAACGCGGCCACGGTGGAGTCCCAGTCGGCCACGTTGCCCGCCGAGGCGTAGAAGCTGTAGCCCAGTTCCTTCTGCTCACCAATCCACTTCTCGTGGTCGCGGGTTGGGCCGCAGCCGGCGATCACCTTGAAGCCGTCCTTGTGCAGGCGCTGACACATCGCGGTGCCGATACCACCCATGCCGCCGGTCACGTAAGCCAGTTTCTGTGCCATTTGCGTTGCTCCTTCGTCGGACTGCTTGGAGGGCCTTGGTCGTTGGACAAGGCTCCCCAGTGAGACCGTCCCAGTGAGGCCCGTATGGTGAGAGCGCGGCCGGCTTTATGGGCGTAAAGGATTCACCAACATGGTCTTTGCTGGTGAGACCATAGCGGCAGCAGCTTGAGGTCCTGAGTCGGGGTCATGAGGCCATGTGCGTTCATGGGCAAACCGATGGTGCCTGTTGCACCAGGACCAGGACGGCTGTTGCGTGCGGGGCAGGGCGCCCTGTGCATGTTCCGGAGGTCCCCCATGGACGGTCTATGCTCCACCGAAGAAGCTCGGATCCTTCACGTCCGCAGCGACCGTGCCAGATCCGTCGCTCGGGAGGTGGATGTCTGCATCACCACGCAGCTGTCCCCGCCTTGCTACCCCAACTGAGTCCCTTGGGCCCACGGCCGGCGGCCCATCTCGCCGGCCCTCCTTTGGAGTTCACAGTCATGTCGGATGTCGCTCTCGGTTGCGTCGTCGGTAACCGCCTTGCCGACGCCCACAAGACCACGATCAAGCCGCACCTGCTCGAGCGGCTGACGCTGGCGTCCAGCCACACCACGCCCCTCGGGCTCGTCGCCACGGGGCGGGACGGTCGCCTGTCCTTCGTGCCGAATTACCTCACGCGCGACAGGGAAGCCGTCGAAGGCAGTTCCTCAGCCATGCAGCGTGCGGCTTTCCGGCCCGGCCAGCGGGTGCGGGTGTCCATTTCCGTGGCCGAGTTGCTGGAGCAGGAAGTCCACGCGTTCGATCTTGGCGAAATCCAGGCGCTTGCTGGCCGTGAGGCCGTCGTGGTCGATCATTCAGAGTGTGCCTTGCTCGGGCTGGTGCTGGTCACGCTGGACGGCGTGCTGTGGGCTTTCACGCCGGGTTGTTTGGTGCGGGCGTGCCCGGCCGAGCACGACGATGAACTGGCCGCCATGACCGCCGCCGGTTGCCCGTTCTGAGTTTCAGCTCGGGCAGTTCGGCAATGAGCGTGACGCTGGCCATGGGCGCAGTTGTCGCGTGCCGTGCGCAGCAAGGAGTCAGCTCGGCAACGTGTGCGTGCCCATGCGCCACCATCTGCGCTCGCACATCGTCGAGCTGAGTCTGCAAAGCTGTGCTCATGGCTCTGATGCCGGTTGCACGCGCTGGACCGGGCTATCGACGATCAGCTGTTGCCGCCACTCTATGACGTCTCGCTGCCATGGATGGCCTCGCTGGGCATGGTGCTGGGCGGCATCGAATTCGAGGGCGGTGTGGGCTACTTGCAGTCCTTGCACGTAACGCCGTTGGAACGGTCCGCCCCTTGCGTTGACCGGCCGCGTCACCTTGCCTCGCACGCTGGAGTGTGGCCTATCTCGGAAATGGAAATGGCCCAGCAGCACAGCGTGGCAGCGACGCGCAGCCACTGGCGCCAGAGGCCAAGTCGGTCTGCCAGCAGGATGAACACGACTGCCCCGCCTGTCTCGGCGAGCAATGCATCCGCCCGCGAAAGCAATCCGCTTGGGGGCTTGTCCCCAGTTGATGGGGATAACTCTGGTGGCAAGCCGCCACCGTGCTGTGCAACTGCTTGTCCCGCCTGGACTTTCTTAGGCTGCTCAATAAATGGGCAGTCATTCCAGTCGGAGGCCGTGCGCCAGCGGCCCCGGGCCGTCCACCAGGTGCTTTGTCGGGTGCTGTCCGGTCTGGACCAGAAACCACTCCCAGCGCCATACCGGGATCTGCTTGCCGCTGTCCGGGTTCTCGTACTTGCTCCAGGCCTGTGCATCGTTGAGACCAGCAATCTCGGCCGCCCTGCGGTGCGTCAGCCCGGCATTGAGCCTGGCCTGCTGCACCTGTTGCGCGGTGGGCTGTGGCAGGCTCAAGGCGAGCTCCTGTCGATTGTGTAGGCCTTGGCCATCGCCTTGACCAGCGCTTCTTCGGCACGGAGCTGTCCCAGGCGCTCGAGCGCTGAATCGCGCCTGCAGGACAGATCACCTTGTGGCGAACGCACCTGTGCGCCTGCATTCCTGCGCTGGCGATGCGCCGTACCGGGCCGTGTCCGCTCTTCTGGGGCGTGGGTGACGCAGGCGCGCCAGCGATCGCGCGGCGTGACGCTGAAGGAGCCACAGTTGAGGTTGCTCATGGCGCGATTTCTACCAGATGCCCTGGACAACGCCGTACCTCGTGGCCGCCCACGGCGCCTCGCGGCAAACCGCCACGGCCCACCAGCCCCATGCGACGGTGGACGCGCGCGTTGATGCGCAGCGCAACTCATCCACCGCTGGCAGCGCCCTTGGCTCCTGATCCCCTGTGGCGGGACACGCAGGCCGTGGCCGAACCGGACGCGAACAGCGCCCGCCCGAAGGGCACAGCCTGCGGGCATGCCAGGAAGGACGGACCTGGGCGGCTAAACCGCGGCACGGTGTCGGCGGCCCGACCCCTGCCGCTCAACGGCAGGGGCTGGCCGGGCAAGGCGGCTGCGCCTTCAGTTCCTGGCCCGCAGGACGGACGGCAGCCACCGCTTGCCGTCCAACTGCTGCTCGGCCTGGGCAACCAGCGCCTCCTTCTTCAAGCCGTCGAGCTTGCGCGCCGCCTCGGGTGACACCGCCTGGCTCACGGCCTCCAGCACCTTGGCCTTGGGCACGGCGCAAAAATAGCTGTCCACTGTGGGTCGCCAGAACTCCGACATGTCGAGACCCACGGCGGCGGCGATGGCGTCCGCGATGGGCTGCGGTGCCTCGCGGCCCTGCACGGCGTTGAGCGTGCTGGCGGTGCACACGGCCAGCAGGTCCAGCACCTCCTCGTCGTCCGCCTTCAGCACCCACGCCAGCAGCGATTGGGCTTGTCCGGGCAGGCGATCCCCCCACCGCTGGCGGTGCGCTTCCATGGCCTGCTGTGCCTTGCACTCGGCCAGATCGGCGCCTTCCTTGCGCACGTCTATTACGTCGGCACGGATTTCGACCGGATCGTCTTCCCGACCGTACAGCGACCCAAGGCCAGTTCGCAATGCAAGCTGCCATGCCAGCACGCGCAGCGCCACCCTCGGGTTGTCGGCCAGCGTGGCGCGCAGCGCGGCAGTCCGGTGCGCCGTCAACTGACGCAGCAGCTTTTCCGAGAACTCGGCACGGGGCGGCTTCGACGCGGCGGTGCTGGTG
>JAEYPG010000037.1 GCA_023410975.1 Pseudomonadota bacterium | reverse complement strand
GTTGGCTGCCGAGGCGGTCCACTGGGTGATGTCGCTGACTCCTCGTCAAGCTCGCCGCAAGGCTGGCATGGCGTCGCGCAACTTCTGGCTCAGGCATGTGTTGCATGAGTTCTGTCCACCTACTTAGCTCGATATAGACGGCGACACACAAAAGATGCGGCCTTATAGCTTCGAGGGCCGAACCGTAGAGTAGGCGTTGGCGAGCGCCGCCCTGGGGACACGCATACGATCCCGTGCCGAAGAAAGCGATCTCCAGCTGCCATCTCGAACGAAAAACGTCACCAACTGCAGCGCCGTCATGCCCTGCTTGGTGCACAGCAACGCCTGGGGAACGAAGCGCCTCAATGGGTCTCGGATAAGCACCCAGCGCAGGAACACCAACGGCAGCCCCGGGTGCTGCCACACCGCGCAGCCCGAGTCGAAGCAGCCCAGCACTCGGGACGTGGAGAGCATGTCTATATTTGCCGGTTATGCATCTGCAGTGGCTTCACTATCTTCAGCTGGTCATCGCCAAGGGCAGCTTCTCAGAAGCCGCGCGCGAGGCGGGTGTAAGCCAACCCGCCATCACGGTGGCCATGCAGAAGTTGGAAAAGTACTGGGGCATCACACTGTTCCAGAAGGCCGGAAGGCAGAAGGTCCCGACACCGGCAGCATTGGTGGCGGCCCAGCGTGCGGGCGAAATGCAAGGCAGGCTCGAAAACCTGCCTCGCGACCCGACGGCGGCATTCGCGTGGACGATGGAGCGAGAGGGGACGACGCTCAGGGCCGGCATGGCACACGCGGCCGCCCTGCTCTACGGTCCGACCATCGAGCGGGCATGGCGCGCTTGGGAGTTTGAAGGACTGCTGCGCATCGTCGCGGGCAGCGCAGCAGAGCAGCTGGCTGCTCTCCAGAGCCACGAGCTGGATCTTGTCATCGCGCCGCGCCCGCGGCGCTACCCGGCTTCAGGCATCAAGCGCCACTCGTTGCATCTGAGCATCCCAGCCGTCTACGCACGCAAGGGCCATCCGCTGAGGGACGCCACCTCGCTCCAGGACATCGCCCATGCCGGCTGGGCGGTTGCGGGACGTGCGGGAACGGCGGGCAACGTCATTGAGGAAGCGCATCGGGTGCGCGGCCTGCCCGCGCCGCGCATCCTGGTGCAGTGCAGCGACTATCCGACGCTGTTGAACTTCGTGGCCCACAGTGACCTGCTGTGTGTCGTGCCCCACCCGGTACTGGTGCCTGCGCAGGAAGTCAGCGCACTGACCACGCTGCGCATCCAGGAAGGGCTGCCTCGCTACGAGGTCTGCTTGTTCTGGCACCCGGTCAAGTATCGGCGCAACGGCAAAGCGGTCGCTGCCGTCGTGAAGGCCCTGAAAGAGCTTGGCGGCCCTGGCGAACCGGCGTGAGCCTGGGGCTGCTGACGCTGACATCGTGGACGGCCACTGGCGACGACTGGCGCTTGTCCCCCAGCTGCTTTGTCAGGCAACCCGCGTCGGATTGGGACTGCTGTCGCCGTGCTCGATCAGCAGCTGCGTTAGGCGCAGCATCAGCTCGGATTTCAGCGCCTGGGCCTGCGGCGCGTCCCAGAGGTTGACGAGTTCGTGCGGATCGGCCACCAGGTCATAGAGCTCGCCCCAGCCGCCCTCCACAAAGACGCTCATCCGGTGCGTGTCGCTCACCAGCGTGCGCACGCGCACCGGCTTGTCGAAGCCGAGGTAAGCCCGCTGCTGGTTTTCCTCGATCAGCACCGCGTCGCGTCCCGTAGCCGTCGCTTCGCCGGTGGGGGAATACAGTGGCTTGCCCTGGAATCCGTTGGGTGCAGCGATGCCGGCACGCGTAAGGATGGCTGCGGGCAGGTCAATGGAGGACGCCAGGTCGCTGCGCGCGTCGCCCCGGCCTGCGCCGCCCGGCTCACGCCAGATGAGCGGTACGCGGATCAGCCCCTGGTAGTGCAGCGGTCCTTTGAGGACGATGCCGTGGTCACCCATGAGATCGCCATGGTCGGAAGTGAAGATGACAACCGTGTCCTTGTCTGCACCACTGGCACGCAGCGCGTCCATCACCATGCCGATGCGGTCATCGATGTTGGTGATCATCCCGTACGTCAGCGCGATCATTTCCTGTACCTCGCGCTCGGACGCTGCAAAGAGCCGGGGACCGTCCAGCCGTGCCTTGCCGTCCCGGCGCTCTTGCATGAGCCACCTCACGTGCGGCGCCAACTCGCGCTCGCTGCCCATGCTGGGCGGCAGCGGGATCTCGGCCGGGTCGTACATGTCCCAGTACTTGCCGGGCGGCGTCCAGGGGTGGTGCGGGTCGGGGAACGAGCACATGAGCGCGAACGGCTGCTCGCGATGCTGCGCCACGTGGCGCTGGATCCACTGCGCGGTCTGCTTGGCGATGTAGTGCGTGGGATAGGTGAACTCGTCGAGATGCGTGCGCCAGGCCTGTGGCGCGATGTAGCGCGCATCGCGTGTGCCGTGCTCGCGTCCCAGGCGGGTGGCCAGCGCCGGATGCTCGGCCTGCAGCCAGCGCAGCCAGTCGCCGTAGCACTCGTCGGCGTGGTGATTGCACAGGATCACGTCCTGGAAGCCGTAGTACGGCAGCGTCAGGCGGTGGTCCGGGTCTGACCAGCGCGTGCGCAGCTCCTGCTCGTACGCTGCGGCCGGCATCGTCTCCTTGCGGGACTCCGCGTAGCGCTGCGACGGCTGGGACCCAGCCGGGCGCTGGCTTGGCGGAAGCAGCGGCGGCAGGTCCTCCATGTTCTGCAGGTGGCTCTTGCCCACCAGCGCCGTGCGATAGCCGAACTCGCACAGCAGGTCGGCAAAGGTCACGGACTCCAGCGGCAGCGGCACGCCGTTGCTGCGCCCGCCATGCACCGACGGCACGCGCGACGTCATGATGGAACCGCGATTGGGCATGCACACCGGGTTGGCGACGTACGTGCGATCGAACCGGGTGCCTTGCTGCGCCAGCATGTCGATGTGCGGCGTGCGCACGATGGGGTTGCCGTAGCAGCCCAGGTGGTCGGCGCGATGCTGGTCGGTGATGAAGATCAGGAAGTTGGGGCGCATGGGGTGAGCTCGGCTTACTCGGTGGAGATCTTCCCGGCCTTGATGAGCGCGCCCCACTTGGCCTGGTCGCGTTCGATCCATTTCGCCATGGTGACGGCGTCAAGGTTGAGCACATCCACGCCCTGGACGGCAAAGCCTTTTTTCACTTCAGGGTCGCTCAGCGCGGCCTGGGTGGCGGCGTCAAGCCGTTGCCTGACCTCGGGGGCCAAGCCCGCCGGTGCCATCAGGCTCCACCAGATGGCGGTTTCGGACCCCAGCCCCTTGATACCGGCCTCTGCGAAGGTCGGCACGTTGGGCAAGCCCGGATGGCGCTTGTCGCCGGTCACGGCCAAGGGCACCAGTTCCTTGCGGGTGGCGTTCTGCAGCGCCACGGGCATGCCGACGAACATCACGTCGGTCTGCCCGCCGATCAGGTCCGTCATGGCCGGCGCCGCACCCTTGTAGGGCACATGCAGCAGGTCGATGCCGGCCTGCGATTCGAACAGCGCTCCGATGAGGTGGGAGGGCGAACCGTTGCCCGCCGAGCCGAAACTGACTGCTCCTGGCTTGGCCTTGGCCCGGGACACGAGGCCGGCAACGTCAGCGATGTCCTTGGCCCTGCTGGCCATCAGCACGTTGCTCTGCGAAGCCAGCAGGCGCAGCGGCGTGAAGTCCTTCTTCGCGTCGTACCCGGCACTCTTGGACATCAACGGTTGGACGGTGAGTGCCGCATCTCCTGCGAACAGCACGGTGTAGCCATCGGGCGCAGCCTTGGTCGCTTCCCGGGTACCGAGCATTCCGCCGCCGCCTGGCCGGTTGTCGACGATGACCTGCTGGCCCAGCGCCGTGGACATGCCGGCGGCCATGATGCGAGCGAGCACGTCGGTCGGGCCGCCCGCAGCGAAGGCGACCACCATCCGGACAGGCTTGGTGGGATAGCCCTGGGCCCACACGGTGGCGGGAGCGGCCAACAGGCCTGCCATGGCGAGAGTCAGCGTTCGGCGCCTGGATTGCATCTGTGTCTCCTTTGATGTGCTGTTGCCAAGGCCGCATTGTTTGACTCACGTCATCCAAGACCAATCACCTCGCTTCCTGATCGATAACCCATATTTATAAATTCTTGAACACTGCGGTCTGTGTCCACACGGTTTCAGCGCGAGGTCGTGTCACGCACCAGTCGTCTGCGTTGCGCTCCCCGCTACGCAGACGGCCACGGCCATCTTCCTGTTGGTGCCTTGAAGGACCTCTGTGCCGGCTGGCGCTGTGTAGACACGTCAGGCACGCGGCCGTGGAGCACCTGTGGGACAGGACGAGCTGCAGGAGAAGTACTTCCACAACCACCTCTTCGACAGCCTCGAAGCCGTTGAGGACCATCTCGAACATGCACTGCACAGCCCTGAGGGTGATTCCCAGCGCGTGCGGTCCATCATTGCCTGGCCCTGGATCACGACTTCACTTCCAAACTGAAGTTGAAATCAGACGCTTGCAGCGGCTGCTGCCAAATCTCCGTTTCCGGCCCGCTGCGCCGGCCGAGAGCCATCATCAGCAATTTCGACCGCACTGGGCACACAGCGGCAAGCAGCACGGCCAAGTGCCGTGCACTCCAAAACGCTAACTTTGTCTACCCAGCGAAATAGGAAACCGCCGCGGCACGACGGAGTAGCCGCTCCATAGAATTCGCCGCGTGACGCAGCTGCTGCTGCTGTACCTGAACCACTCCAGTTGGCTGATTTTCATCGCGCTGTGCCCCACAGCCGGTCCAGCGCGGCTGTGGTCAGCCACTTCCTCCATGTCGAGGACAGCACTTGCTATTGGGCCAGCACCACCACGCCTCTGCCAGCGCGCCGGCTGGCTCGCCGCAGCAACAGGCTGGCAATGGCAACGCCGGGGATCAGCAGCGCCAGCAAGAGCACGGTAATAGCTAGCAGCGGACGAAGCTCCCACTTCTCCAGTGCCAGGTTCATGACCAACACGAACATGATGGCCGTAGGCAGCCACAGCTGCAGTGCGATCATCACGAACTGCCTGGCCGTCACACCGGGAGCGCCAAGAGCTGTGCGCAGCTTCGCGGCTGCCAGCACGGCTGCGATGGCTACCAATTGCGTGAACAGCACGAAAGCAACGAGTCCCTTCATCGTCTCCTCCCCGGCACAAGGCCGCTGATTCCTCCCGCGCCGTCTGACCGCAAGAACATGCGCGACGGCAATACTGCGCTGGGTTGACTGGTGCAGAGCGTGCCGAACGTCAGTCGGCAAGTACGCCGGCATCGCGGCACTACCCGTCATCCAACGGGTCAAACTCGGCACGTCTCAACGCGGCGCCCGGTAGCCACCCTCTATCCAGACGCTCGCACTCGCCGTGTCGAGCTTGTAATCAGGCCGGACTTTCACGCGGGCCAATTGCTCACCAAAGCCGTCTCTGGCCGACAACACGGCATAGGGCTCGTACTCGTCCGGCACGATGTCGAGCACCACGCTAATGGTTTTGCCGCCGGCACTCACGTTGACGCTCTTGTGCAGCATCGCGTGCAGGTGCTGCTCGGCGCGGCGCCGCACCTCGCTGGCGGTCTTCACCAGCGTGTTGAAGGCCGACACGTCCAGCGGCTTGGGGTTCTTCTTGTCGCGGCCCATGGTCCACGGGCCCACCAGCGCCGGCTCGCTGTCGCCGATGCGGGTCATCTCGACCGCCCAGCCGTCGTCGTCCTCGTTCTTGATCACCCGCGCGATCCAGCCGGTCTTCTTCCACAGGCGCGGTTCCATCACGTCTTCCATCGCGTCACCTCTCGTACGGCTCCGGGGTAAGAACGGAGCGTGTCCCTCCAGTGGTACCCCGGCCACATGACAAAGGCGCGCCGCGAGCTGGCGGCGCTGATCCCCTCGCAGGACGTGATCATCGAGGTCCTCGACGCGCGGATGCCCGCGGCCAGCGCCAACCCGGTCCTGACCGAGCTGCGCGGCCGCACCCCGTGCGTGAAGGTCCTGGCCCGGAGCGATCTCGCCGATCCCGAGGTGACCCGGGCGTGGATCGGCCACCTCGAGGCGCCGGCCGGTGAGCGTCGCGGCGACGTGGTCGCGTTCGCGACGAC
>JAEYPG010000029.1 GCA_023410975.1 Pseudomonadota bacterium | reverse complement strand
GGCTGATGACGCCGCTGAAATACTGGAGAAGCGCCAGCAGCATCGGGCCGCAAGCCTCGGGCAGCGCCAGGATCTGCGTGTAGTCCATGGCCGCCAGGTCCACGTCCTCGGGCGACGGCAGGACGCTGCGGGCGCTGTCGAACACCCAGCCCAGCGCGCCGCCTCGGCACCAGCGCTTCAGGCGGTCATGAACGTTGTTGCCCTCGGTCTGCGGTCCGCCCTGGTCCAGCAGGTCCAGCACCGCGCTGACCCAGCGCAGCTCGGACGGCAGCTCGGCCATGGCCTTCACGGCCTTCTCGATGTTGCTCAGTTCCGAAGGCTGGAACTCCAGCTTCGGGTGGTACACCATGGCCTTGACCAGCTCGATCCAGGCGGCAACCTGCTCCTCGGTCGGTCTACCCTGCAGCGGGAACTGGAACGGCTGCACGCCCGTGGGCGTGTTGGCGCGCAGCTGCAGGTACTGCCCGCGCTCGGCACGCACTGCGATCTCGGTGCTCCGGTCTTTATCCAGGATCAGTACGCGCGGCCTCGGGTTCCAGCGCCGCCGCATCAACACCAGGAACAGCTCGATCGTCGTCTTGCCGAAGCCGGTCCTGCCGTAGATGCCCGTGGTGCCGGGCAGCTTCTCGCCGGTGTTCACTTCCTCCGCGGGCGACTCGTGCAGGTTGACGGCGAAAGGCTGGCCGGACGGCGTGGGCAACAGCACCACGGCCGACCCCCAGGGGTTGCCGCTGCGCTTTCCAGCTGGGAATCCGTGCGTGGCAGCCATGGCCATCATGGCGCGGCTGGAGAGGTAGGCGATGCGCGGGCGCAGGTCCATGTTGCCGGGCAGCTGTGAGTACCAGGCAGCGTCCGGCACCACCTTCACCGCGGTGAGCTGAATGCCCGTGGAGCGCTTGATCGCGGCCTTGATGCGCGAGCCGGCCCGGCGTGCCTCGGCGGGCGTTCTGCCCAGTGCGGCCATCGTGTAAGCGAACTCGACCACGCAATACGCACCGTCAGCCGCCTCCTCGATCGCGCGGTCCAGCTGGCGCACCTGATTGCTGGCCGCGTCCTCGCCGCTCACAAGATAGGAGCGCTGCCTCTTGAGCACGCGCACCGCGTCGTTGCGCTCCAGCACGCGCCCGCTGATGGTCTCAATCCACTGTTCGCGCACGTACAGCGGCAGATTCAAGCAGCCGGGCTCAACATCGGCGTACTCGCGAATGTCCAAGATCTGTGCGTACTGCGGCGGGTCATCCTCGGCGTTGGTGTCGCGCAGTTCCACCAGGCTGTCGCGCACATGCACGTAGCGGCTGGGCAGCGTGCGGTACAGCGGGTCGGAGCCGGCGCGCATGGGCTCCCACACGCCATTGGCCAGAAAGCCCAGGAACTCCTTCACCCGGCTGTAGCGCATGCCGTCGCGCCAGTAGTCGCCCAGCAGTTCAGGCCTGAACTGCGCGAGGATGCTCTTTGCAGACTCGGTGCGCTCCTCTATCACGCGCAGCCACTCGGTCTGCTTCTCCAGAATTTCCCCGACCGTGTATTCGTCCTTGAAAAACAGTCCGCGGGCCGCCGAGCTGTTGGGCCGCAGCACGATCGAGATGTAGTGCTCGCGCTGCAATCCAGGTTGCGCGGTCAGCACTTCTTGCGTGAAGTCCTGGTCCAGAGTGGCCGAGTAATGGTCCCCCTCGATGGGCTCCAGCAGGTCGAGGCCGAAGCGCTGCAGACGGTGCTCGTTGACCTCGATCTCTGCGTCCTGGATGTCCGACAGGCTCGCCATCCAGTGGCACTTAGCCTCGTGGAAGCCACGCATGTCCGGCTCGCCCGTGGTCTCGAAGGGCACCGGACGCAGCTTCAGAAAGCGCACGATGGCGCCATCCCGGGTCAGCACGTCATGCTCGGTGAGCATGCTGCTGAGCTCGATCATGGAAGCGCACGAGGCCTCGCGCCCTGCCCAATGCCACCGCGCAGGCAGCGTCGGACGAAGCCTGAACAGAGACATCAGTGCTGATCGCAGCATTGATAGCATCAAGAGCCTCAGTAGTCGTTGCCGCCAAGGAGCGGCAGCAGCCGCGCCTTTTCGCTGTAGTCAACGGGCGAATAGCTGCGCACACCCCAAACCTTCCGGTTGGGGTTGCGCAGGTTGAGGAAGGCAACCATCCGCATCTGCCGCAGGGCTTGGTCGTCCCGCTTGGTGATGACGGTGAGCCACGCCAGCACCGGGAACACGATCAGCGAGGGGATGCACGCCAGCAGCAGGCTGCCGAAGATGAACACCAGCATCGTGGCCACGATGTCGAAGATGCCCAGGAACACGCCAGGCAGCAGTGGCACCCGGCCGAATAGCAGGGCGGGACGTGTGGCGCCCTTGTAGATGGTTTCCTTCTGCATGGCGGCTCAAGCCATGATGTAGGTGCCAAAGCCGGCGGCGCTGCCTGCTACCACGCCGCCCCACAGCAGCGGGCTCACGTCCTTGAGGTTGGCCTGACGGTCGGTGGCGATCTTCAAGCCGGCGGCGATACCGGCCAGGGTGATGATGCTGGCGGCAACGATAAGCCCCAGGTTGCGCGCCTCCTCGACAGTGCGCACCGCCTTGTCGGCGAGCTGGGCGTTGGCCATGGCCGGCACGGCGGTAAGCAGCGCCACCTGCGCGCGCAGAGACTGGTCCTTGACCCAAGTGATTGCGTTGGAAACTTTCACGGCAGGTCCTTGATTGAAGGGACGGTGGGAATTGCGACGGGCGCATTGACCACGCCGGAGACGTAGCCGTTGCTGAAGCCGTCGCGGTGGTTGCCAGTGTTGTAACAAGACAACATCTGGCGGATGCGGGTTTGCTTGTCGCGGCTGGGGGCACGCTCGTGACATCCCAGCAGCACGCGCTGGGCGGCCTGAAGGTTGATGCAGGGATCGAACACGGTTTCAGCAGTCAGGCCCAACCAGGCAAAGTTGCGCACGTTGATCTGGGCAATGCCTGCGTCGAAGTCGTAGCCCAGGCGTTGCAGGTTCTTTGCGGTTGCAACGGCCTCGCTGATGTTCTGCGGCTGACGCTGCAGCTGGGCGCCCTTCATCCCGATGACGAACGGCTGGTGCTTCGACTCGCGGTGCAGCACGCGGGCCAGCGTCGCCGGATGGATGGCCGGCGCGCACTGCTGCATGAGCGCAGGGATGGCGTCCATCACTGGTTGCCGCTGCTGTAGCCGTAAGGCAGGTAGGCGGTGCACTGCTCAGGGGGTAGCACCCCCAGCGCACACGCATCGGCCGGTTTCGTGGCTACCCAGATCTCAAAGTCGGTGTCGAACCGTGGATTGGGCGTGACCCCCACTGACAGCAGATCGGCCTTGGCCTCCTCGCTGTACTGGTAGGAGATGTCGGTGCCGCCGGCGGACCACCAGACGCGCATGTAGTGCGGATTGGACTCTGTGGCTATATCCGTCACGCCAGTCATCGTGCAATACCGGCTCCCAGTGTTCAGATCCAGTACCGTGTATTGCGGCGGGCACTGCATTGCGGCCCACTGCACGTTGGTATTGGAGCCGGGGCATTCAGGCCAGCACTTGCCGCGCGACATGCAGCGCATCGCCTTCATTACGTCCGGCACACAGTCTTGGATCTGCTGCCATTCACCGGCGAGGCATAGGACCACTTTGCAGTGGTCAAAGGCGTATGCCGAAGGGGCGGTTCCAAGAAGCGACGCTGCTGCAATGAGCGGCGCGACCACCCCACGCAGTTCCGTTCTATGGAAACGATGCTTTGACATTTTCCATTTCTCGCAGGGGGCGGAAATGGCACTTTGATCCTCCTGACGGCCTCGCACAAGTCAATGCGCTTGCACGCGGTCACTCACTAGGTATCCACGTGAAACAGCCGGGAAGTGAGGACGCCAGGCTTTGCCGCAGGAGCGTCGCCCAAGCAAAATCGCGCGCCCACTACAAAAAAATTCATGAAGAAAAGAAATCCTGTCCTCTGGCGGAAAGAAACGACCCTAGCTGTTCATTGTTTGCGTTTAATGCTTGAGCGGCATGGTCATGCGGCGAGTCAGCATTCCTATCTTGTCCAGGAAGCGCTAGGTCTCAGTTACTCACAAGCTCACCGCAAGGTACGGGGTGAGTCACCATGGACATTGGACGAGTTGGCGATCGCCGCTGAGTATTTCGGGGAACCCTTGCGTGACATCCTGAAGCCAGCCGAGGACTACAAGTTCGAGGAAGCGACACTTCTTAGCGGTGGCCGAGGCTTGCCTTGCCAAGTCGTCGTTGGTAAGCAAGTTGAGCCGCCGTACGTAGGCATGGTTGCCCTGTCGTTAGGCGGGAGCTTGGTAGTAGTCCCCGGCGATGGCATCAAGGGCACCGACCCATCCGCACGCGAAGCGCGGGAGATAAAGATCGGTGCCATGCTGCCGATCGGCGGGGGGCCTACCGCAGTTCAGTGCGAGGCGTTGATCGGCAGCCCTGTGACATTTCCATGCGAAGAGCCCATCGTCGCTGTCAACACCACGCATGGGTTCGTCATTGCGGCGCCGAAGGCCGTAAAGGACCCTGCATGGCGGGCATACACGGTTCTTCAACTGTCTGTCAGCCGACCTCGCTTGGTTACCCAAGCTGAGCCCCCCGAGTTGCCGCAAGTCTGCGAAAACTGAGTCCTCAGCCCAGCGTCCGGCCCTGGCCGCGCTGCTGCAGCGGCACATCTTGCCGCTGCAGGCGTTCCTCGCGCATCACTGCTGCCTCCATCGCCTGGACCATCGGAGTGCTGTGAAGAAACGCCTTTATCTCGCCAGCCAGGTTGCGATCCTCTGAATCTTCGGCCGCAGCCAGCGCGTTATGGATATAGCCCCAGGCCCGCATCGACCCCTCGCTCGCCGCAGCCG
>JAEYPG010000015.1 GCA_023410975.1 Pseudomonadota bacterium | reverse complement strand
ATGAACTCCACCGTGCCCGCGCCCACGTAGCCCACGGCCTTGGCCGCCTCCACGGCGGCCTGGCCCATGGCGGCGCGGCGCTCCGGCGTCATGCCCGGCGCGGGCGCCTCTTCCAGCACTTTCTGGTGCCGGCGCTGCACCGAGCAGTCGCGCTCGAACAGGTAGACGCAGCGGCCGTGCCGGTCGGCGAAGACCTGGATCTCGATGTGCCGCGGCTGCAGCACGTACTTCTCCACCAGCACGTGCGCGTCGCCGAAGGCGTTGGTGGCCTCGCGCTGGCAGGAGGCGAGCGCGGCCTCGAAGTCCGCGGCGCGGTCCACGCGGCGCATGCCCTTGCCGCCGCCGCCGGCGCTGGCCTTGATCAGCACCGGGTAGCCGATGGCTTCGGCCTGCGCCGCCAGGAACGCGGGCTCCTGGTTGTCGCCGTGGTAGCCGGGCGTGAGCGGCACGCCGGCCTTCTCCATCAGGGCCTTGGCGGCGGACTTGCTGCCCATGGCGCGGATGGCGGACGCGGGCGGGCCGATGAAGACGACGCCCGCGGCCTCGCAGGCCTCGGCGAAGTCCTCGTTCTCGGACAGGAAGCCGTAGCCCGGGTGGATGGCCTCGGCGCCGGTGGCGCGCGCGGCCTCCAGGATGCGGTCGCCGCGCAGGTAGGACTCGCGCGCCGCGGCCGGGCCGATCAGCACGGCCTCGTCGGCCAGGCGCACGTGGCGCGCATTGGCGTCGGCCTCGGAATACACCGCCACCGTGGCGATGCCCATGCGCCGCGCGGTGCGGATCACGCGGCAGGCGATCTCGCCGCGGTTGGCGATCAGGATCTTCTTGAACATCTCACTGCCCTCCCACCCACGCCGCCGGCCGCTTCTCCAGGAAGGCCGACAGACCCTCCTTCGCCTCCGGCGTGGCGCGCAGCGTCGCGATGCGCCGTGCCGTGTCCTCGATCACCTCGGCGCTGAGGGGCCGGTCGGCCACGGCGCGGATCAGCTCCTTGGCCGCCGCCTGGGACTTCGGCCCGCCGGCCAGCAGCGCCGACACCACCTGCTCCACCGCCGCGTCCAGCGCGTCGGCCGCCGCCAGCTCGTGCACCAGCCCCAGCTCCCAGGCGCGCTGCGCCGTGATGCGCTCCGCCGTCTGGAAGTAGCGCGTGGCCTGGCGCTGCCCGATGGCGCGGATCACGTAGGGGCTGATGGCGGAAGGGATGATCCCGAACTTCACCTCCGAGGTCGCGAACGACGCCGCCGAGGAGGCGACGCAGATGTCGCAGGCCGAGGCCAGCCCCATGCCGCCACCCAGCGCCGCGCCGTGCACGCGCGCGATGGTCGGCTTGCCGCAGGTGGCGATGGTGCGGAACAGCTCGGCGAGCCGGCGCGCGTCCTCCAGGTTGGCTTCCAGCGGCGCGGCGCTCTGGCGTTGCATCCAGTTCAGGTCCGCGCCGGCGGAAAAGCTCTTGCCTTCGCCGGCCAGCACGACCACGCGCACGGACTCGTCCGCGTCCAGGGCCCGGAACGCCTCGGTCAGCGCCGCGATCAGCGCCTCGTCGAAGGCGTTGTGCACCTCGGGCCGGCTCATCACCACGCGGGCGACGCCGCCGGCGCGTTCGATCTTCAAGGGTTGAGTGCTCATTGAGGCCTCACTCGAAATCAGAGGTTTCCGTTCGGGCTGAGCCTGTCGAAGCCCTGCAGGCCAACCAGCCCACAGGCCCTTCGACAAGCCTGTCCTGAGCCTGTCGAAGGGCTCAGGGCGAACGGGGGTGTGAGATCACATCCGGAACACGCCGAAGCGGGTCGGCTCGATGGGCGCATTCAGCGCCGCGGACAGGGACAGCGCCAGCACGCGGCGCGTCTGCGCCGGGTCGATCACGCCGTCGTCCCACAGCCGCGCCGTGGCGTAGTACGGATGGCCCTGGTCCTCGTACTGCTGGCGGATCGGCGCCTTGAAGGCCTCCTCGGCCTCCGCGCTCCAGCTCTGTCCCTTGGCCTCGATGCCGTCGCGCCGCACCGTGGCCAGCACGCTGGCGGCCTGCTCGCCGCCCATCACGCTGATGCGCGCGTTCGGCCACATCCACAGGAAGCGCGGCGAGTAGGCCCGGCCGCACATGCCGTAGTTCCCGGCGCCGAAGCTGCCGCCGATGATCGCGGTGATCTTGGGCACCTGCGCCGTCGCCACGGCCGTGACCATCTTGGCGCCGTCCTTGGCGATGCCGCCGTTCTCGTACTTGCGGCCCACCATGAAGCCGGTGATGTTCTGCAGGAACAGCAGCGGCACGCCGCGCTGGCAGCACAGCTCGATGAAGTGCGCGCCCTTCTGCGCCGACTCGCCGAACAGGATGCCGTTGTTGGCCACGATGCCCACCGGCATGCCGTGCAGCGACGCGAAGCCCGTCACCAGCGTGCTGCCGTAGCGCGCCTTGAACTCGTCGAAGCGCGAGCCGTCCACCACGCGTGCGATGACCTCGCGCACGTCGTAGGGCTTGCGGGTGTCGCGCGGGATGATCCCGTACAGCTCCTCCGGGTCGAAGCGCGGCGGCTCGGCGTTCTGCAGCGCCACGGTGTTGGGCTTGCGGTGGTTCAGCCGCGCCACGATGCGCCGCGCCAGGTAGAGCGCGTGGCCGTCGTTCTCGGCCAGGTGGTCCGCCACGCCGGAGACGCGCGTGTGCACGTCGCCGCCGCCCAGGTCCTCGGCGCTGACCACCTCGCCGGTGGCGGCCTTCACCAGCGGCGGGCCGCCCAGGAAGATCGTGCCCTGGTTGCGCACGATCACGGTCTCGTCGCTCATCGCGGGCACGTAGGCGCCGCCCGCGGTGCAGGAGCCCATCACCACCGCGATCTGCGCGATGCCCTGCGCCGACATGTTGGCCTGGTCGAAGAAGATGCGGCCGAAGTGGTCACGGTCCGGAAACACCTCGTCCTGCTTGGGCAGGAAGGCGCCGCCGGAGTCCACCAGGTAGATGCACGGCAGCCGGTTCGCCTGCGCGATCTCCTGGGCGCGCAGGTGCTTCTTGACCGTCATCGGGTAGTAGGTACCGCCCTTCACCGTGGCGTCGTTGGCGACCACCATGCACTCCACGCCCTGCACGCGGCCGATGCCGGCGATCACGCCCGCGCTGGGCGCGTCGCCGTCGTACATGCCGTGCGCGGCGAGCTGGCCGATCTCCAGGAAGGGGCTGCCCGGGTCCAGCAGCTGGTCCACGCGGTCGCGCGGCAGCAGCTTGCCGCGGGCGGTGTGCTTGGCCCGCGCCGCCTCGCCGCCGCCCTGCGCGGCGCGCGCGGCCTGCTCGCGCAGGTCCTCGACCACCGCGCGCATCGCGGCGGCGTTGGCCTTGAACTCCTCGGAGCGCGGGTCGATGCGGCTGTCCAGCGCCTGCATCACAGCGTCTCCGCAAACAGCTCGCGGCCGATGAGCATGCGGCGGATCTCGCTGGTGCCCGCGCCGATCTCGTAGAGCTTCGCGTCGCGCCAGAGGCGCTCCACCGGGAACTCCTTGGTGTAGCCCACGCCACCCAGGGTCTGGATCGCCTCGCCCGCCATCCAGGTCGCCTTCTCGGCCGAGTACAGGATCGCGCCGGCAGCGTCCTTGCGCAGCGTGCGCGCATGGTCGGCCGAGTCGCAGGCGCGGCCCACGGCGTAGACGTAGGCGCGGCAGGCCTGGTGCGTGGTGTACATGTCGGCCAGCTTGCCCTGCATGAGCTGGAACTCGCCGATGCTCTGGCCGAACTGCTTGCGGTCGTGCACGTAGGGAATCACCGCGTCCATGCACGCGGCCATGATGCCCAGCGGGCCGCCGGAGAGCACGGCGCGCTCGTAGTCCAGGCCGCTCATCAGCACCCGCACGCCGTTGCCCACGCCGCCCAGCACGTTCTCCTCGGGCACCTCGCAGTCATCGAAGAACACCGGGAAGGTGTTGGAGCCGCGCATGCCCAGCTTGTCGAGCTTCTCGCCGAAGGCCAGGCCCTTGAAGCCCTTCTCCAGGATGAAGGCCGTGATGCCCTTGGGGCCGGCCTCGGGGTCGGTCTTGGCGTAGACGACGAGGGTGTCGGCATCGCCGCCGTTGGTGATCCACATCTTCGAGCCGTTGAGCACGAAACGGCCGCCCTTCTTCTCGGCGCGCAGCTTCATGCTCACCACGTCGGAGCCGGCGCCGGGCTCGCTCATGGCCAGGGCGCCGACGTGCTCGCCGCTGACCAGCTTGGGCAGGTAGCGGTCCTTCTGCGCGGCACTGCCGTTGCGGTGCAGCTGGTTGACGGCCAGGTTGGAGTGCGCGCCGTAGGACAGGCCCACCGAGGCCGAGGCGCGCGAGACCTCCTCCATCGCCACGATGTGGGCGAGGTAGCCCAGGTTCGTGCCGCCGTACTCCTCGCTCACCGTCATGCCGTGCAGGCCCAGGTCGCCGAGCTTCTTCCACAGGTCGGCGG
>JAEYPG010000687.1 GCA_023410975.1 Pseudomonadota bacterium | reverse complement strand
GCCCCGGCCCGGGCGCGGGGTAGGCATAAGCTTCTGACAATCCTTTCCTTGGGCGGCCCGCCGGCCTCGCCTACCATGGCCGCCGTTCAAAAAATCCATCCCGCTTTCGCGGGGCTCCTGCCGCCATGACCGTTCGCAATCCCCTGCGCCGCCGCCTCGTCCTCGGTGCCCCGGCCGCCGCGCTCGCCGGCGTGCTGCCCACCCTGGCGCACGCCGCGCCGGTGACGCTGCTCAACGTCAGCTACGACGTCGCGCGCGAGTTCTACAAGGACTACAACAAGGCCTTCGCCGCCTACTGGAAGAAGACCGCCGGCGAGGACATCACGCTCAACCAGTCGCACGGCGGCTCCAGCAAGCAGGCGCGCGCGGTGATCGAGGGCCTGGACGCCGACGTCATCACCATGAACCAGGCGCTGGACATCGACGTGGTGGCCGACAAGGGCCTCATCGCCGCCGACTGGGCCAAGCGCCTGCCCAACAACGCCGCGCCCACCTCCTCGGTGACCATGTTCCTGGTGCGCAAGGGCAATCCCAAGGGCATCAAGGACTGGTCGGACCTGGCCAAGCCCGGCATCAGCGTCGTCATTCCCAACCCCAAGGTCACGGGCAACGGCCGCTACACCTACCTGGGCGCGTGGGGCTCGGTGATCAAGGGCGGCGGCAACGCGGCGCAGGCGCGCGAGCTGACCCAGAAGATCTTCGCCAACGTGCCGGTGTTCGACGGCGGCGGCCGTGCCGCCACCACCACCTTCGCGCAGCGCAACATCGGCGACGTGCTGTGCACCTTCGAGAGCGAGGTGCAGTCCATCGTCGAGGAGTTCGGCAAGAACTTCGATTTCGTCTACCCGGCGCGCACCGTGCTGGCGGAGAACCCGGTGGCCGTCGTCGACAAGGTGGTGGACCGCAAGGGCACGCGCAAGCAGGCCGAGGCCTACCTGAAGTACCTCTGGTCGGAAGAGGCGCAGCAGATCGCCGTGAGGCACAACCTGCGCCCGCGCGACGCCAAGCTGCTGGCCGCGCACGCCAAGGACTTCCCCAACGTCGCCACCTTCACGGTGGACGAGGTCTTCGGCAGCTGGAAGAAGGCGCAGGCCGAGCACTTCAACGACGGCGGCGTCTACGACCAGATCATGGCCAAGAAGTAATTCACGCCCGCGGGCGGCCGACAGCGCGCCGCCCGCCCTCGCATCGGCGCCGGCCCCGCCCCCGTGCGCCAGAATCCCCGGTTTTCCCTCTCCGACAAGGCGCAGCCGTTCTCCCGGGCGGCTGCGCCTTGTGCTTGTCATGCTTTTCTCACGCACCCTGCTCAAGCGCCACAGCGTGCTGCCGGGCTTCGACCTGGCGCTGGGCTTCACGCTGCTGTACCTCAGCCTCGTGGTGCTCATCCCGCTGTCGGCCGCCTTCCTCAAGGCCGCGACCATGACGCCCGCGGCCTTCTGGGACGCCGTGGCCGCGCCGCGCGTGGTGGCCTCCTACCGGCTCACCTTCGGCGCCTCCTTCGTCGCGGCGCTGGTCAACGCCTTCTTCGGCCTGCTGATCGCCTGGGTGCTGGTGCGCTACGACTTCCCCGGCCGGCGCCTGGTGGACGCGCTGGTGGACCTGCCCTTCGCGCTGCCCACGGCCGTGGCCGGCATCACGCTCACGGCGCTGTACGCCGAGAACGGCTGGATCGGGCAGTACCTGCCCTTCAAGGTCAGCTTCACGCCGCTGGGCGTGTTCGTGGCGCTGCTGTTCATCGGACTGCCCTTCGTGGTGCGAACGCTGCAGCCGGTGCTGGAGGACCTGGGCCGCGAGCTGGAAGAGGCCCCCGCCCCGCTGGCCGCCCCCCGCTGGCAGTGCTTCACCCGCGTGACCTTGCCGATCCTGGCGCCCGCGCTCCTGACCGGCTTCGCGCTGGCCTTCGCCCGCGCCCTGGGCGAGTACGGCAGCGTGATCTTCATCGCCGGCAACCTGCCCATGGTCAGCGAGATCACGCCGCTGATGATCATCTCCAAGCTGGAGCAGTACGACGTGCCCGGCGCCACGGCCATCGCCGTGGTGATGCTGGTCACGAGTTTCGTGATGCTGCTGCTGATCAACTCGCTGCAGGCCTGGTCCCGCCGCCGGGAGGGCCGCTGATGAGCAACCCCATGTCTTCCTCCTCCAGCTTCCCCGACGCGCCGACCACCGAGCCGGCCTGGGTGCGGCGCACGCTCATCGGCGTGGCGCTGGTCTTCCTGACGCTGTTCCTGTTCGTGCCGCTGGTGCTGGTGTTCATCGAGGCCTTCAAGAAGGGCTTCGAGGTCTACCTGGAGGCGATCGTGGAGCCCGATGCCGCCGCGGCCATCAAGCTCACGCTGATCGCCGCGGGCATCTCGGTGCCGCTGAACCTCGTGTTCGGCGTGGCCGCCGCCTGGGCCATCGCGAAGTTCGAGTTCCGCGGCAAGAGCCTGCTGCTCACGCTGATCGACCTGCCCTTCTCGGTCAGCCCGGTGATCGCCGGCCTGATCTACATCCTGGTGTTCGGCCTGCAGGGCTGGCTGGGCGCGTGGCTGCAGCTGCACGAGATCAAGATCATCTTCGCCGTGCCGGCGATCGTGCTGGCCACGCTGTTCATCACTTTCCCCTTCGTGGCGCGCGAGCTCATCCCGCTGATGCAGGCGCAGGGCGTGGAGCAGGAAGAGGCGGCCACGGTGCTGGGCGCCTCGGGCTGGCAGACCTTCCGCCGCGTGACGCTGCCCAACGTGAAGTGGGCGCTGCTGTATGGCGTGATCCTGTGCAACGCGCGCGCCATGGGCGAGTTCGGCGCGGTGAGCGTGGTCTCGGGCCACATCCGCGGCCAGACCAACACCATGCCGCTGCACATCGAGATTCTCTACAACGAGTACCAGTTCGCCGCCGCCTTCGCCGTGGCCTCGCTGCTGGCGGCGCTGGCGCTGGTGACGCTGGCACTGAAGTACATCGTCGAGCGGCGCGTGAAGGCGCAGCTCAAGCAGGCTGGCCGGAGCGAGTGAAGTCCCATGAGCATTGAAGTCAAGAACCTCGTCAAGCGCTTCGGCAGCCTGGCTGTCTGCGACAACCTGAACCTGACCATCAACTCCGGCGAGCTGGTGGCGCTGCTGGGCCCGTCGGGCTCGGGCAAGACCACCCTGCTGCGGATCATCGCGGGGCTGGAGAAGCCCGACGGCGGCAGCGTGCTGTTCCACGGCGACGACGCCACGCGCACGGCGGTGCGCGATCGCAACGTGGGCTTCGTGTTCCAGCACTACGCGCTGTTCCCGCAGATGAACATCTTCGAGAACGTCGCCTTCGGCCTGCGCGTGCGCCCGCGCGCCACGCGGCCCAGCGAGGCGCAGATCCGCGCCAAGGTGATGGAGCTGCTGAAGCTGGTGCAGCTGGACTGGCTGGCCGAGCGCTACCCGCACCAGCTCTCGGGTGGGCAGCGGCAGCGCATCGCCCTGGCGCGGGCCTTGGCCGTCGAACCGAAGGTGCTGCTGCTGGACGAGCCCTTCGGCGCGCTGGACGCCAAGGTGCGCAAGGAGCTGCGCCGCTGGCTGCGCCGGCTGCATGACGAGATGCACGTCACCAGCGTCTTCGTCACGCACGACCAGGAAGAGGCGATGGAGGTGGCGGACCGCATCGTGGTGATGAACCAGGGCCGCATCGAGCAGGACGGCCGTCCGGACGAGGTCTACGACCATCCGGCCACGCCCTTCGTGCTGCAGTTCCTGGGCGACGTGAACCTGTTCCACGGCCGCACCGGCCATGGCGCGGCGCGCGAGGGCGAGGTCACGATGACCTACGTGCGCCCGCACGAATTGCAGATCCTGGGCGAGCCGCGCCCGGGCGCGCTGCCCGGGCGGCTGCAGCAGGCGCTGACGGTGGGGCCCAACACGCGGCTGGAGTTCCGGCGCCTGGACGACGAGAGCTACATCGACGTGGAGCTGCCGCGCGCGGAGTACCTGGCGCTGCGCGAGCAATTGAAACTGGAGCCCGGCACCCAGGCCTGGCTGCTGCCGCGGCGCGTCACGCGCTTCGTGGAGCGGGCGGAGGAGCCGGAGGATCCGGCAGCGATGATCTGACGCCACGGCACGCGCGGCGGACCGTTCACTGCCGAAGGACCTTGCCCGGCGGCAGGGACACCCGCCCTGCATACTCCCCCGCATGAAAACCCTAACGCCCCTCCTCGCCCCGCTGGCCGCCGCGCTGGCGTTCACTGCCGCGCCGGCGCTGGCCGGCAAGACCCTTGACGCCATCAAGCAACGCGGCCAGGTCGTGGTCGGCGTGAGCACGGGCGTGGCGGGCTTCTCCGCCGCCGACAGCCAGGGACGCTGGAGCGGCTTCGACGTGGACTTCGGCCGGGCCTTCGCCGCCGCGGTGCTGGGCGACGGCGACAAGGTGCGCTGGGTGCCGCTGAGCTCGCAGCAGCGCTTCACGGCGCTGCAGTCCGGCGAGGTGGACGTGCTCTCGCGCAACACCAGCTTCACGCTCACGCGCGACGCCTCGCTGGGCCTGCACCAGACCGCCATCAACTTCTTCGACGGCCAGGGCTTCATGGTGCCGGCCAAGACCAAGGTGAAGAGCGCCAAGCAGCTCAAGGGCGCCAGCGTCTGCCTGCAGTCGGGCACCACCACCGAGAAGAACCTCACCGACTTCTCGCGCACCCACAACCTGAACCTCAAGCCCGTGGTGTTCGAGAAGATCGAGGCCGCCAACGCCGCCTACTTCTCCGGCCGCTGCCAGGCCTACACCACCGACGCCTCCGGGCTGGCCGCTATCCGCTCGCGCGAGGCCAAGGACCCGAAGGAGCACGTGATCCTGCCCGAGCTGATCTCCAAGGAGCCGCTGGGTCCGCTGGTGCGCCGCGGCGACGACGAGTGGTTCACGGTCGTGAAGTGGGTCGTGTGGGGGCTGATCGAGGCCGAGGAGGCCGGCATCACCCAGGCCAACGCGGACAAGCTCAAGGCCGAGAGCACCGACCCCGTCGTGCAGCGCCTGCTGGGCAAGAGCGACGACATGGGCAAGCTGCTGGGGCTGGACCGCGACTGGCTGCTGCGCGCCGTCAAGGCCGTGGGCAACTACGGCGAGATCTACGAGCGCAACGTTGGCGAGAAGACGCCCGTGGGCCTGCCCCGCGGCAAGAACGCGCTGTGGAGCCAGGGCGGCCTGCTGTACGCGCCGCCGGTGCGCTGACCCGCTTATCCCGTTCGCCCTGAGCCCTTCGGCAGGCTCAGCCTGAAACGGGCTCATTTCTGGACTGAACGACGGATGAAAGCGACTTCCCGCGCCCGGCTGGCGCAGGCGCTGGTGCTGATCGCGCTGGCGCTGCTGCTGGCCTGGCTGGCGCGCAACACGCTGGCCAACATGGCCGCGCGCGGCATCCAGGCCGGCTGGGACTTCATCGGCGACGCCGCAGGCTTCGACATCGGCGAGGCGCCCATCGCCTTCGATGCCGGGCAGAGCTACGGCCGCGCCTTCCTGGTGGGCGTGCTCAACACGCTGCGCGTGGCGCTGGCGGGCATCGCCGCGGCCACGCTGCTGGGCGTCGCCATCGGCCTGGCGCGGCTGTCGCGCAACGCGCTGCTCAGCCGCCTGGCCGGCCTCTACGTCGAAGTGTTCCGCAACGTGCCGCTGTTGGTGCAGCTGCTGCTCTGGTACCTGCTGCTGGTGGAGTACCTGCCCGACCCGGGCGAGCCGCTGCAACTGGGCTCGTGGCTCCTGCTCAGCAAGGGCGGGCTGTCGCTGCCCTGGCCGGGTGAAGGCGGCTGGAGCCTGCCGCAGCCCGGGCCCTTCGCGGTGGAGGGCGGTGCCACGCTCACGCCCGAGTTCGTGGCGCTGTGGGGCGGACTGAGCCTCTACACCGCCGCCTTCATCGCCGAGGTGGTGCGCGGCGGCGTGCTGGCCGTGCCGCGCGGGCAGACGGAGGCGGCGCTGAGCATCGGCCTGTCGCGCGCGCAGGTGCTGCGCCGCGTGGTGCTGCCGCAGGCGCTGCGCGTGATCGTCCCGCCGCTGGCGAACCAGTACCTGAACCTGACCAAGAACTCCTCGCTGGCCGTGGCCATCGGCTACCCGGACGTGGTCTCCATCGCCAACACGACGTTGAACCAGACCGGGCGCGCGCTGGAGTGCATCAGCC
>JAEYPG010000601.1 GCA_023410975.1 Pseudomonadota bacterium | reverse complement strand
GCGCCACGCTCATCCATCCCGTGGTGCTGCCGGTGCTGGCCGGCCTGGCCTGGAACCTCCTGGGCCTGCCGCTGCCCACGCCGCTGGACGAGTGGCTGCAGCTCCTGGGCAGCGCCGTGGCGCCGCTGTGCCTGCTGCTGATCGGGCTGTCGCTGGGCCGCCAGAGCCTGCACGGCACGCTGCGCGGCGTGTTCTCCATCGCGGTGCTGAAGCTCTTCGTGCTGCCGGTACTGGTGTGGCTCGCAGGCCACTTCGTGTTCCGGCTGGAGCCGCTGCCGCTGGCGGTGGTGGTGATGGCCGCCGCGCTGCCGCCGGGCAGCAACGCGCTGATCTTCGCCCAGCGCTACCGCACCCTGGAAACCGAAACCGCCGCCGCCACGCTGCTGTGCACCCTGGCCTTCGCGCTCACGGCACCGCTGTGGGCGATGGCGATGGCGCGGCTTTGAGCGCGGCAGGCATAAGGGCCATCGCCATTCCCTACCGCCGCTGGACTCGTCAGCCCTTGCGCGACAATCCCGCGCATGACTGCGCCCACCGATCTTGACGTCACGATGACCCGCCTCGGCCGCGCCGCCCGCGCTGCCGCCACCGCGATGGCCGCCGCTCCGACGGCCGCCAAGGACCGCGCGCTGCGCCTGCTGGCCGCGCTGCTGCGCGAGCAGATCGAGCCGCTGCAGGTGGACAACGCCAAGGACATTGAGGCGGCCCAGGCCGCCGGGCTGGCGGCGCCAATGGTGGACCGCCTGCGCCTGACGCCCAAGGTGCTGGAGACGGTCGCCGAGGGCTGCGAGCAGATCGCGGCGATGGCCGATCCCATCGGCGAGATCACGGACGTCAAACGCCGCCCGACCGGCATCAGCGTGGGCCGCATGCGCGTGCCGCTGGGCGTGTTCGGGATGATCTACGAGAGCCGCCCCAACGTGACCATCGAGGCCGCGTCGCTGGCGATCAAGAGCGGCAACGCCTGCATCCTGCGCGGCGGCTCCGAGGCCATCCATTCCAACATCGCGCTGTGGAAGCTGGTGCAGAAGGCGCTGACCGAAGCGGGCCTGCCCGCCGAGGCCGTGCAGCTGGTCGAGACCACCGACCGCGCCGCCGTCGGCAAGCTGATCGCGATGCCCGAGTACGTGGACGTGATCATTCCGCGCGGCGGCAAGGGGCTGATCGAGCGCATCGCCAGCGAGGCGCGCGTGCCCGTCATCAAGCACCTGGACGGCAACTGCCACACCTACGTCGACGCGCAGGTGGACATCGAGCAGGCGCTGGTGGTCACCGACAACGCCAAGACCCAGAAGTACAGCCCCTGCAACGCCACCGAGTCGCTGCTGGTCCACGCGGCGCAGGCACAGGCCTTCCTGCCGCGCATCGGCGCCGTCTTCGCCGCCAAGGGCGTGGAGATGCGCTGCTGCCCGGTGTCGAAGGCCATCCTCTCCGACGTGCCTGGGGCCAAGGTCGTGGACGCCACCGAGGAGGACTGGTCCACCGAGTACCTGGCGCCCGTGATCAGCGTGAAGGTGGTGCAGACGCTGGACGAGGCCATCGCGCACATCAACCGCTACGGCTCGCACCACACCGACGCCATCCTCACCACGAACCACCCCAACGCCATGCGCTTCCTGCGCGAGGTGGACTCGTCCAGCGTGATGGTCAACGCCAGCACCCGCTTCGCCGACGGCTTCGAGTACGGCCTGGGCGCGGAAATCGGCATCAGCACCGACAAGTTCCATGCGCGCGGCCCCGTGGGCCTGGAAGGGCTGACCTCGCTGAAGTGGGTCGTCCTGGGCCAGGGCGAGATCCGCGGCTGAGGCGCAGGGCGATGGATCCGCGCAAGGCGCTGGTGCTGTTCTCCGGCGGACAGGACTCGACCGCCTGCCTGGCCTGGGCGCTGGAGCGCTACAGCCAGGTCGAAACGCTGGGCTTCGACTACGGCCAGCGGCACCGTATCGAGCTGGAGTGCCGCATGCGGGTGCGCGACGAGGTCCGCGCCGCCTTCCCGGACTGGGGCGCGCGGCTGGGCGAGGACCACCTGCTGAACCTCTCGCTGCTGGGCCAGATCTCCGACACCGCGCTCACCAGCGAGCGGGCGATCGAGATGCAGGCCAACGGGCTGCCCAACACCTTCGTGCCCGGGCGAAATCTGCTGTTCCTGAACTTCGCCGCCGCGCTGGCCTACCGGCGCGGCGCCAGCGTGCTGGTGGGCGGCATGTGCGAGACGGACTACTCCGGCTACCCCGACTGCCGCGACAACACGCTCAAGGCGCTGCAGGTGGCGCTCTCCCTGGGGCTGGACGCGCCCATGACGGTGGAGACGCCGTTGATGTTCCTGACCAAGGCCCAGACCTGGGCCCTGACGCAGCGCCTGGGCGGCGATGCGCTCAACGCGCTGATCGTCGAGCACACCCACACCTGCTACCTGGGCGAGCGCGGCCCGCTGCACCCGTGGGGCCATGGCTGCGGCCAGTGCCCGGCCTGCGTGCTGCGGCGCCAGGGCTTCGAGGCCTGGCGCGCGGGTGGCACCGGGGGGGCTGTCGCGTGAGCTGGGAGTCGGCCTTGGCCAGGCTGGCGGCGGTGTCGTCGCACGTGTGGCTGGGGCTGGCGGTCGCGGTGCTGGTGCTGTGGATGCTGGGCGCGCACAACCGGCTGATGCGGTTGCGCGCGGCCATCGTGGTGGCCTGGAACCAGCTGGACGAGCAGGTGAAGCGCCGCCGCGAGGTGCTGCCGCCGCTGGTGCAGGCGCTGCGCGAGCCGCTGGCCGACGAGTCGGCGACGCTGGACGCCGCGCTGGAGGCGCAGGCGCAGCTGCAGCGGGTGGTGGAGATCCTGCGCCCGCTGGCGGCGAAGTCGCTGGCGGAGTTGCTGCACGCCGACAGCCGCCTGTCCTCGGCGCTGGCGCGGCTGCGCGCGCTGCTGGACCAGTACCCCGACTTGCGCTTCAGCGAGGACATCGTCGGCTGGCTGCAGGCGCTGCAGGACATCGACACGCGCCAGGGCGTGGCGCGCCACGTCTTCAACGACGCGGTGGCGGCCTACAACCGGGCGCTGCTGCAGTACCCGACGCGGCTGCTCAAGCCGCTGTTCGGGCTGCGTACCGCGACGACGCTGTGAGACGGCAGCGCGTCGCCTGGGAGGGCCTTGCGCTGCCATGAAACTTCTTTTCCAAGCTGCGGCGCTGATCGCTGCCACCACCCCCGTGCTGGCCCAGGACGCCGCCCCGACGCTCCTGCACCAACGCGCCCTGGCCGCCACCTGTGCCGCCTGCCACGGCACCGAGGGCCGCGCGCCGGCCGGCTCGGCAATGCCGTCCCTGGCCGGCCGCCCGGCGCCGTGGATCGTCGAGCAGATGAGCGCCTTCCAGAGCGGCGCGCGCGAGGCCACCGTGATGCACCAGATCGCCCGCGGCTACAGCGCCGCGCAAATCGAACAGCTCGCCGCCTACTTCGCGGCGCTCAAGCCGTGAGCGCCGCGCTGCCATCGCCCGAGCGTCGCCGCTGGCTGCAGGCCGCAGGAGCGGTCGGGCTGCTGAGCCTGGCCGGCTGCGCCTCCACCTCGACGAACCCGGCCACCCCCGCCCTGCGCCGCGCCCAGGTGCTCGTGGTGGGGGGCGGCTGGGGTGGCGCCACCGCGGCGCACCATCTGAAGCTGTTCTCCGACGGCCAGGCGCAGGTGACGCTGGTGGAGCCGGAGGCGGCGCTGGTGAGCTGTCCGCAGAGCAACCTGGTGCTGGCCGGACACCGCACGCTGGCCGAGCTGACGTTCGGCTACGAAGGCTTGGAGCGCCTGGGCGTGCGCCGCGTGCGCGACCGCGTGGCGGCGCTGGACCTGGAGCGCCGCGAAGCCGTGCTGGCCTCGGG
>JAEYPG010000563.1 GCA_023410975.1 Pseudomonadota bacterium | reverse complement strand
TCCGGTCGGCCCGTGCCGGGCGCGAGGTCTGGGCGGCGCCGGAATCCATGGTGGCGGCCGAGCCGGTGCCCGCGCCCGTGGTGCTGCGGGTCGAGCCGGTGGCGCTGCTGGTGTCGCGGTCGCGGCCAGGGGTCACCGCGTCGGCGGTGGCATTGGCCGCGCGGCGCGCCTTGTCGGCGGCGGACTCGTCGGTGCGGGTCACGGTGGCGGTGTCCGAGCGCGGGACGGCTTCCTTCATGGCCTCCCGGGCTTCCGACGGCGTGACGCCCACGGTGCTGTCGGGCGTCGTGGTGGTGCTCTGGGCAAAAGCCGCCGCGGAGCAGGCGGCCAGGGCGAGCGCGAGAAGGCGGTTGCGGTGCATGGTCATGGTGCTTTCCTTGTGGAAGAGGGTTCCCTCCCCGGGAGGCAACCGGCATGCCCCGTCGGGCGCCGTGCGCCGCCTGGCGCTCACCGCGCCGGCGCCGCAGGCCGCGTCCGGTAGAACACCATCGGCTCCGCCTTGAGGCTGGCCTTCTCGGCCGCCTTGGCCTGCTGCAGCACGTTCTTCTTGATGCGGCCCACCACGTGCATCTCGCAGGGCTTGCAGTCGAAGCGCAGCGTCAGCACCTCGTCGCCGTGCGTGATGGTCAGCGGCTCGGCGCGCACCGTGCCCTGCACACCCGTCACGCCCTTGGCCTGCTTGGGGCACAGGCTCAAGCTGAAGCGCACGCAGTGCTTGGTGATCATGAGGCTCGCCTCGCCCAGCGCCTCGTGGCTCTCATAGGCCGCCTCCACCAGCTTCACGCCGTGCTTGACGTAGAAGTCGTGCGCCTTGCGGTTGTAGACGTTGGCCAGGTAGCTCAGCGTGTCCTCGGGGTAGGGCACCGGCGGCGACACCGGCTCGGCGGGCAGCAGCCGCTCGCGGCAGGCCTCGCGCTCCGCCTCCAGCGCCGCCACGGCATCGCGGCGCAGCGCGTTGACGAAACCCGCGGGCACGAACCACGGGCGCGACAGCCGCAGCGTGATCTCGCGCGGCTCGAAGATGGTCGTGCCCAGCTTGGCCAGCTGCTCGCGCAGCTGCGGCTCCACGCGCTCCGCGTGCTGCGCGCGCTCGTGCGCGTGCGCGGCCTCCACACGGGCGTAATGCCCGTCCTCGTCGGTGAGCGAGAGCGCGAAGCCGTCCGGCGTCTCCTCGAAATGCAGGTCCACCGCGATGCGCCGGTCCGAGGACTTCTTCTTCAACTGCCGTTCCCAAGCCATGTCGCGGTTGCGCAGCAGCACCGTGTCGCGCCTCAGGTCCTTGAGCGCGGACACCGGCTCCTTGGGGAAGGCGCGCCAGCGCCGGCCCGCCTCGTCCAGCGGCTCCACGGTGTTGACCTGCACGCCCTGCAGCTCCTGCTGCAGGTCGAACCAGGTGATGGAGTCGCCGTTGTTGAGCGCGCCCACGCCCGCGTCGAGCACGACCTCGATGTGGTCCTGGCCCAGCTTCGTGACGTAGCCCAGCGGCAGCCCGGCGTGCTTGGGCGTGTCGAAGGCGCCGATGTCGTCCTGGCGTCCGTTGACGAAGTAGTCGGTGGCGCCGCGGTTGAAGTTGCGGTCCGGGTCCGGCTCGAAGAGGAACGTGGTGCGGCCGCTGGAAGCGCGCGACAGCGCGGGGCGCTGCTCCAGCACCTCGTCGAGCAGCCGGCGGTAGTGGGCGGTGATGTTCTTCACGTAGCCCATGTCCTTGTAGCGCCCCTCGATCTTGAAGCTGCGCACGCCCGCGTCCACCAGCGCGGCGAGGTTGGCGGACTGGTTGTTGTCCTTCATCGAGAGCACGTGCTTGTCGTGCGCCACGATGCGGCCCTGGGTGTCCGTCACGGTGTAGGGAAGGCGGCAGGCCTGCGAGCAGTCGCCGCGGTTGGCGCTGCGGCCGGTGAAGGCATGGCTGACGTAGCACTGGCCGCTGTAGGCCACGCACAGTGCGCCATGGATGAAGAACTCCACCACCGTCCGCGGCGGCAGCGCGTCGGCCACGGCGCGGATCTGCGGCAGCGTGAGCTCGCGCGCCAGCACGATCTGCGCGAAGCCCGATTCGGCCAGGAACCTCGCCTTTTCCACGCTGCGGATGTCGCACTGCGTGCTGGCGTGCAGCTGCAGCGGCGGCAGGTCCAGCTCCACCAGGCCCATGTCCTGCACGATCAGCGCGTCGGCGCCGGCGTGGTAGACGTCCCAGGCCATGCGCCGCGCGCCTTCGAGCTCGTCGTCGCGCAGGATGGTGTTGAGGGTGACGAAGATCCTGGCGCCGAAGCGGTGGGCGTGCTTCGCGAGCCGCTCGATGTCCTGCACCGGGTTGCCGGCCGAGGCCCGCGCGCCGAAGCCCGGGCCGCCGATGTACACGGCATCGGCCCCGTGGTTCACGGCCTCGATGCCGATGTCGGCATCGCGGGCCGGGGAGAGAAGTTCGAGTTGACGGGGTCGGTGCTGCGCGCTCATAGGGCGCGCATGGTAGCGGCGGGGCAGGGGAATCCCGCGCTCCGGGGTCTCATTCCAACTTCAAGTCGTCAGTGAAAGTTCACCGTTCGCCCTGAGCTTGTCGAAGGGCCTGTTGGCCGGTTGTGCCAGGGGCTTCGACAAGCTCAGCCCGAACGGGTTTTCTTTCAGTACCA
>JAEYPG010000559.1 GCA_023410975.1 Pseudomonadota bacterium | reverse complement strand
CGTCAGTGAAAGTTCACCGTTCGCCCTGAGCTTGTCGAAGGGCCTGTTGGCCGGTTGTGCCAGGGGCTTCGACAAGCTCAGCCCGAACGGGTTTTCTTTCAGTACCAATGAAGAACTGGAATCAGGCGGCTTGGGCGGTGCCGGCTTCCTGCACCAACTTGGCGGCCACCATCTCCCCCAGCGCCTTCTTCGAAACCTTGCCAAAGGTGGACACGGGAAAGTCGCCCAGCACTTCCAGCCGCTCGGGCAGCTTGAACTTGGCGATCTCGTGCGTGAGCAGGAAGGCCACCAGCTCGGCCAGGGTGAGCGAAGCGCCGCGGCGCAGGATCACGCAGGCGCACATCTTTTCGCCCATCGCCGCGTCGGGCATGGGCACGCAGGCCACGTTCTGCACCGCCGGGTGCATCAGCACCAGGTTCTCCACCTCCTCGGCGCTGATCTTCTCGCCGCCGCGGTTGATAAGGTCCTTCTTGCGGCCCTCGACGATGTAGTTGCCGCTGGCATGCTTTCGCATCAGGTCGCCGGAGCGGTAGAAGCCGTCGGCCGTGAACTGGCGCGCGTTGTACTCGGGCACGCCCCAGTAGCCGCGCAGCGTGTACGGGCCGCGGCAGGCCAGCTCGCCCACTTCGCCTTCCGGCACCTCGCGCCCTTCGTCGTCGATCAGCCGGACCTCGTCGTCCGGGCACACCGGCCGGCCGCAGGTCTCCAGCAGCACCTCCTCGGGATCGCCGTGGCGCACGAACATCAGCACGCCCTCGCTCATGCCGAAGTTCTCCTGCACGAAGGCGTTGCGGAACAGCTGTCGCGTGCGCAACCTCACCTCAGGCTGCATGCGCTGGCCGCCGCTCTGGATCTGCTGTACCGAGGCGAGGTCGAAGCCGCCGATGGCCGGGTCGTTGATGAGCCGGATCAGCAGCGCCGGCACCACTTTCAGGTGCGTCACGCGGTGCTTCTGGATCAGCGCGAACATCTCCGCGGGGCGCGTGTTCGCATGCAGCACCACGGTGGCGCCCTTGAACATGAAGCCCTGGATGCCCGGGCAGGCCAGCGGCAGGTTGTGCGCGATGGGCAGCACCAGCAGCAGCACCGAGCCGGCCTCCACGCCCGCCACCTCGGCGGCGGCCTTGGAGTTGTAGGCGTAGTCGTTGTTGGTGCGCGGGATCAGCTTCGGGATGCCCGTGGTGCCGCCCGAGAGCTGGAAGATGCACGGGTCGCAAGGGTCGATGGCCAGCGCGCGCAGCGTCCGCGGGTCGCGCGTGGCGGGGCGCTCGATCAGCTCGGCCAGCGAGTGCTCGCCCGGTCCCGCCTGGCCCAGCACCAGCCGCAGCTGCAGGCAGGGGTTGGCGGCCTGCACGCGGTCGATGACCGGGCCGAACTCGAAATCGCCCACCGCCTGCGGGTACACGCAGCAGCGTGCCTGGGCCAGCGACGTGAACTGGTTGATCTCGGCGAAGCGGTGCGTCACCAGCGCCGCGATGGGAATGGCGCCGATCTTCTGCAGCGCGAAGTACAGGATCACGAACTCCGCCACGTTGGGCAGCGTGGGCACCACGCGATCGCGCGGCTGCAGGCCGAGATCCAGCAGGTTGAGCGCGAGGTTGTCGCTCAGGCGGTCCACGTCGGCGTAGGTGTAGCGGCGCTCGCCGTCGATGAGCGCGGTGCGCGGCGCGAACTTCTGGAACACGGCGCCGAACTCCTGCGCCAGCGAGCGGTCCTGCCAGTAGCCGCGCTCGCGGTAGCGCTGCGCGAGCTCGGCCGGGAACGGAACGAAGCCTTCCATCATGGCGGTCTCCAGCTTCCGGGGCTTCAGGTCGAGGCGGTGAAGCCGCCGTCGATGACGACCACCTCGCCGGTGACGAAGCGGTTGGCCTGGATGAGGTTGAGCATGGTCTCGGCCACGTCCTCGGCCGTGACGCAGCGGCGCAGCGGCGTGAGCCGGGCGCGCTTGCCCATCAGGTCGTCGTACTTGTCGCCGAGCATGCGCTGCATCCAGTCGCCTTCCATCCAGCCCGGCGCGACGGCGTTGACGCGGATCTCCGGGCCCAGGTTCCAGGCCAGCGTCTTGGTCAGGTTCACCACCGCCGCCTTGCTCGCGGCGTAGGGCAGCGGCTGCGGGCCCGGGCGCAGGCCCACGATGCTCGCGGTGTTGACGATGCTGGGCTCGCTGCCCTTCTTCAGCAGCGGCACGGCGGCGCGCGAGACCTGGAAGGTGCCGCGCACGTTGACCGCGAAGGTGCGGTCCCATTCCGCCATGTCCAGGCTCTCCAGGTCCTTGACCTTCCAGGTTGCGGTGGTGCCGGCGTTGTTGACCAGCGCATCGAGCCTGCCGAAGGCCTCGTCGACCTGCTTCAGCGTTGCGCGCACCGCGGCGTCGTCGCTGACGTCGCACTGCAGCAGCAGCGTGCGCGCGCCCAGGCCCTCCGCTTCCGCGGCGGTGGCCTGCGCCGCCTTGGCGCTGGAGCCGTACACGATCACCACGTCGTAGCCCGCGCGGGCCAGCGCCAGCACCGCGGCGCGGCCGATGCCCGTGGCGCCGCCGGTGACCATCGCTTTCTTCCTGTCCGTCTTCATCGCCTTGTCTCCTCGGGGTGGATGAGGCCACTGTAGGCAGCGGGGGGATGCCTCAGAAGATGGCAAGATCCGCCGCCTGATAACGGCATGGCATCCCCGTGTTGACCCCATGAAGATCGAGCAGCTGATGGGCATGGTGGCCATCGTCGAGCAGGGCAGCCTGCGCGCGGCCGCACGCCACCTGGGGCTGGACCAGCCGGCGCTGACCAAGAGCATTCGCGCGCTGGAGCGCGAGCTGGGCGCGGTGCTGTTCGAGCGCGACCCGCGCGGCATGGTGCTCACGCCCTCGGGGCGGCTGCTCTACCAGCGCGCGAGCCTGGTGGTCAACGAGGTGCGCCGCGCCCGCGACGAACTGCAGCAGGCGGGTGGCGGCGGCGAGGGGACGCTGACGGCGGGGCTGTCGATCATGCCGCACGTGGGCCTGCTGCCGCATGTGCTGCCGGAGTTCAGGCGCCGCTACCCGAAGGTGAAATTGAAACTCATTGAGGGCCTGTTCCCGGACCTGGAAGGTCGCCTGCGCAACGGTGCGCTGGACTTCTTCATCGGCGCCTCGCCGCGCCAGGCGCCCGCGCCGGGGCTGCTGTCCACGCTGCTGTTCGAGAACACGCGCGTGGTGGTGGGGCGCAAGGGCCATCCGCTGGCGCGGGCCGGGTCGCTCAAGGAGCTGCAGGACGCGGAGTGGGCCACGCCCTCGCTGGACTACAACGCCGAGGAGGACCTCGACGGCGTGTTCGCCAGCCACGGCCTGGGGCCGCCGCGGGTGATGCTTCAGGTGGCCTCGGCCCTGTCGCTGATGGTGGCGCTGTCCAGCACGGACCTGCTGGCCTTCCTGCCGCAGCAGTGGAGCGACTTCGCCCTGGCGCGCGAGTCGCTGCAGGTGATCGAGCTGGCCGAGCGCGTCCCCGCGCCGTCCATCGTGATGATCCGCCGCCCGGACCTGCCGCTGACGCCCGCGGCGGAGCATTTCGCCGACCTGCTGCTGCGCTTCGCGCCGCCGCGCGAGGGGGCGGCGCGGTAGGCTCTCAAGGCACCGCCCGCCCACCCCATGCCCACGCCTCCCACCGACCTCAACCGCTTCGACACGCTGTTCGAGAACGTGCCCTTCAGCATGCAGCTGCTCGATCCGGGCGGACGCACGCTGCGGGTCAACCGGGCCTGGCTGGCGCTGTGGGAGATCCAGGACGACGGCTTCCTGCGCTGGATCCTCGACGACTACAACATCCTGTCCGACCCGCAGCTGCAGGCCAAGGGCGTGCTGCCGTACTTGCAGCGCGCCTTTGCCGGAGAGACGGTCAGCATCCCGGCCGTGTGCTACGACCCGGCCGAGATGGGGCGCGCCGGCCGGCCGCGCTGGCTGCGCGCGCGGGCCCATCCCATCGTGAGCGGCGACGGCAGCGTGGCCGAGGTGGTGCTCATCCATGAGGATGTCACCGAGCAGATGCAGGCGCAGGAGGCGGCCAAGGTCAGCGAGATGAGGCTCAAGCAGCTGGCCAACACCATCCCGCAGATGGCCTGGATGGCCGACCCCGACGGCGTCGTGCATTGGTACAACGAGCGCTGGTACGACTACACCGGCACCACGCTGCAGCAGTTGCGCGAGCAGGGCTGGCGCATCGTGCACCACCCCGAGACGCACCCCGAGGTGGTGTCGCGCTGGAGGCACTCGGTGGCTACCGGCGAGCCCTTCCAGATGACGGTGCCCCTGCGCGGCCGCGACGGGCGGTTCCGTCCCTTCTTCACGCTGATCGCACCGCTCAAGGACGAGCAGGGCCGGGTGCTGCAGTGGTTCGGCACCAACACCGACGTGACGGCGCTGCAGGAGGCGCAGGCCAGCCTGCGCTTGGCCGAGGAACGGCTGCGCCTGGCCACCGAGGCCGGCGGCGCGGGCATCTGGGAGCTTGACCTGCTGAGGGACAAGGGCAGCTGGTCGCGCGAGGCCATGGCCATCCTGGGCACCGAGCGCGGCGAATTCACGCTGGCCGACTGGAGCGAGGTCGTGGACCCGCGTGACCGCGAGGCGGCGGCCCGCGCCTGGCTCGATGCGCTCGAGCGCGGGGTGCCTTACAACACCGAGTTCCGCACGCAGACCCGAACCGCGGACGGGCAGGAGCGGTGGGTGCTCAGCCGTGGCCGTGTAGAGCGCGATGCCGAGGGCCGGCCGCTGCGCGGCCTGGGCGTGGCGCTGGACATCACCGAACTGCGCCGCTCGCAGAACGCGCTGATCGAGAGCGAGCAGCGGCTGCGCGCGGCCGATGAGCGCAAGAACGAGTTCCTGGCCATGCTCGCGCACGAGCTGCGCAACCCGCTGGCGCCGATCCGCAACGCGATGCACGTGCTGCGCTGCGACGGCGAGGATGCGCAGCGGCGCGCCCGGCTGCTGTCGTTGATGGAGCGGCAGACGGCGCACATGGTGCGGCTGGTGGACGATCTGCTGGAGGTCTCCCGCATCACGCAGGGCAAGATCCACCTGAGCAGGGAAGTCGTGGAGCTGCGCCAGCTCATCCATGAGTCGGTCGAAGGCGCAACGCAGGCGCTGGAGGCCGCCCAGCTGCAGCTGTCGCTGGACCTGCCTGCCCAGCCGCTGCGGCTTCTGGCCGATCCGGTGCGACTGGCGCAGGTGGTCGGCAACCTGCTGCACAACGCGTGCAAGTACACGCCGCGGCAAGGGCGCGTGAGTCTGACGCTGCGCCGCGACGGCGACTGGGCGCAGGTGCGCGTCAGCGACAGCGGCGAGGGCATCCCGGCGGACATGCTGGAGCGCGTCTTCGAGCTGTTCATGCAGGTCAAGCATCCGCAAGACCGCGGGCAGGGCGGCCTGGGCATCGGCCTGGCGCTGGTGCGCGCCCTGGTGGAGCTGCACGGCGGCCGGGTGTGGGCCGAAAGCGCCGGACCGGGCCAGGGCGCGAGCGTCATCTTCAGGCTGCCGCTGCTGGCACAGGAAAGCGCTTCAGGCGCTGCCGCTGACACGTCCGGGCTCGCCGGGACGCTGCGCGGCAGCCGAGTGCTGGTCGTTGACGACAACCGCGACGCCGCCGACACGCTGGTGATGATGCTGCGCTTCGAAGGCGCCGAGGTGCACGTGGCCTACGACGGCGAGCAGGCGCTGGTGCTGGCCGAGCAGTTGCGGCCGCAAGCGGTGCTGCTGGACATCGGGCTGCCCGGCATCAGTGGCCACGAGGCGGCGCGGCGCCTGCGCGCGCAGCCCTGGGGTTCCGGCCTCGTGCTGGTGGCGCTCACCGGCTGGGGCCAGGCGGAGGACCGGCGGCTGGCGCTGGAGGCCGGCTTCGACACCCACCTGGCCAAGCCTGCCGACCCGGCCGGGCTGCTGGCGCTGCTGGGGAAGCTGCTGGCCGACAGGCCGGCGTGACGCCGCCCCGTCTCATTCCAACTTCAAGTCGTCAGTGAAAGTTCACCGTTCGCCCTGAGCTTGTCGAAGGGCCTGTTGGCCGGTTGTGCCAGGGGCTTCGACAAGCTCAGCCCGAACGGGTTTTCTTTCAGTACCA
>JAEYPG010000546.1 GCA_023410975.1 Pseudomonadota bacterium | reverse complement strand
TGGCGGCGCAACTCCTCCAGCCGCTCGGTGAGCGCCGGCGCATCGGCCGCCTGCGGGCGCTGGCGCAGGTACTGCGCCAGGTCCTGCGCCGCGGCGGCGTACTGGCCCAGCTCGGCTTGGCACAGGCCGCGGTCGCGCCGCTCTTCCCAGTCCTGCGGCAGCAGGATCACCAGGCGCTGCTCCACGGCCAGCAGCCGCACCCAGTCGCCGGCGCTGCGGTGGATCTCCTTGAGGTTGCGCAGCAGCCGCGCCAGGATCTCGCGCGGCGGCGCAGCCTGCAGGAACAGCTCCAGCGGCGCCTCGAAATCGCCCACCAGCCCCTGCTGGCGCCGGTAGGGCTGCAACCGCTCGTCGAGCTGCTCGCGCGAGAGCGACCGCCCGTTGAACGGGTCCAGCACCACCTCGCCCTGCGGCATGTGCAGCTTGACCAGGAAATGCCCGGGAAAGGAGACGCCGCGCGCGTGCAGACCGATGTGGCTGGCCAGCTCGATGTAGAGCAGCGCCAGCGTGATGGGAATGCCGCGGCGCGTGGCCAGTACCTGGTGCAGGTAGCTGTTGGCGGGGTCGTAGTAGTCGTTGACGTTGCCCGCGAAGCCCAGCTCCTGGAAGAAGTAGCGGTTGAGGCTGCGCAGCTTGAACATCGGCGCGGCGTCGGCCGGCAGCCGTCGGCGCAACCGCTCGCCCAGCGCGTCCACCTCGTGCAGCACCCCCTGGGTATCGAGCTGCGGATAGTCGTCCTGCGCGACGCTTACCGCCGCCTCGAAGGTGGAAATGCTGGTGTCCTCGGCCACCAGCGCCGCGAAGTACTCCAGCGCCGTCGGAGGCTGGAAATGCCGGGAATGCATGCCACCGCTCATGCGGATCAGTGTAGTCCTGGCGTTCAGGCCCGGCGCAGCAACTGCTTCGGTTTCAGGCCGGCAAGCAACAGCGTGCCGAAGTACACCAGCGCCGCCCCGGCCAGCGAGGCGGCCATCCAGCCGATGCGCACGAGCTCGGGCATGTGCGCCCAGTCCAGGTGGTCGTTGAGCCAGGACAGCCCCGCGCCCATGGCCGCGCTGGCGGCCACCAGCTGCATGAGGTAGCGGCCCCAGCCCGGCCCGGGGCGCCAGCTGCCGCGGCGCCACAGCAGGAACAGCAGCGTGCCGGCGTTGACCAGCGCGCCGAGGCTGGTGGAGAGCGCCAGCCCGGCGATGCCCAGCCCCGCGCCGAACACGAACACGAGGTTGAACAGCTGCGTGAGGATCAGCACGCCCACCGCCACGCGCACCGGCGTGCGCGTGTCCTGGCGCGCGTAGTAGCCCGGCGCCAGGATGCGGATCGACACGATTCCCATGAGCCCCACGCCGTAGCCCACCACCGCCAGCGCCGCGCCGCGCACGTTGGCCGGGTCGGCGGCAAAGGCGCCGCGCTGGTAGAGCGTGGCCACCAGCGGCTCGGCGAAGACCAGCAGCGCCATCGCGCAGGGCAGTGCCACCAGCAGCAGCTGGCGCAGGCCCCACTCCAGCAGATCGGAATAGGCCGTCTCGTCCTTGCGCGCGTGCGCGGCCGAGAGCTGCGGCGTGAGCACCACCCCCAGCGCCACGCCCAGCAGCGCGGTGGGGAATTCCATCAGCCGGTCGGCATAGGTCAGCAGCGAGACCGCGCCGGCACCGAGCTGGCTGGCGATCTGGGTGTTGATGAGCTGCGAGATCTGCGCCACCGACACGCCCAGCAGCGCCGGCGCCATCTTGCGCAGCACGTGGTGCACGCCCTCGTGCGCCCAGGCCTCGCGCAGCCGCCGCCACGTCAGCCCGAAACGCGGCCAGACCCCGATGCGCCGCAGCGCCGGTACCTGCACCGCCAGCTGCAGCAGGCCACCGACCATCACGCCCGCGGCCAGCGCGTAGATGGGCTCGATGCCCCAGCGCTTGAACAGCGGCACGCCCAGCACCAGCGCAGCGATCCAGGCCAGATTCAGCAGCACCGGCGTGGCCGCAGGCACGACGAAGCGGCGCCATGTGTTGAGAACGCCTGCGGCCAGCGCCACCAGCGACATGCACAGGATGTAGGGAAACATCCAGCGCGTCATCACCACCGCCTCGTTGTAGCCGCCGGTCTCGCGCAGGCCCTCGCCCATCAGCCACACCAGCAGCGGCGCGCCGACCACGCCGACGATGCAGATCAGCACCAGCGTCCACAGCAGCACGGTGGCCACGGCGTCGATCAGCCGGCGCGTCGCCTCGTCGCCGTCGCGCTCGTGCGAGGCCGCCAGCAGCGGCACGAAGGCCTGCGAGAACGCGCCCTCGCCCACCAGGCGGCGCAACAGGTTGGGAATGCGGAACGCGACGTTGAAGGCGTCGGTCAGCGCGTTGGCGCCAAAGACCGAGGCCTGGAGCAGGTCGCGCACCAGCCCGGTGATGCGCGAGGCGAGCGTGAGCAGGGAGACGGTGGACGCGGCCTTGAGCAGGTTCATGAGGCGGGCCGCGCAGGCGCGCTTGCTGCGGAAAGAACCAGCGCGTCAGGTGGTCACGGCGGAAGCGGCAAAGCCGGCGATTATAGGAAGACCACCCGGCGCGCTCGGCGGCACTTTCGGCCGTCAATCCTGAAATGCTATACTCGCTGGCTTTCCACCCTGGACCCACTACACCAGCATGGCCACCTCTTCCAAAGCCAAGAAGAAGACCGTCCGCATCGCGTCGGGCCGCAAGCGCGCGCGCCAGGACGTGAAGCTGAACGCCGCCAACACCGCGCTGCGTTCGAAGTTCCGCACCGCCGTCAAGAACGTGCAGAAGGCCGTTGCCGCCGGTGATGCCGCCAAGGCCGCCGACGTCTTCAAGGCCGCCCAGAGCGTCATCGACTCCGTCGCCGACAAGGGCATCTTCCACAAGAACAAGGCCGCCCGTTCGAAGAGCCGCCTGGCCGCCAAGGTCAAGGCTCTGTCGCTGGCGTCCACCGCTGCTGCTGCCTGACAGACGGTTCCCAGGGGGATAGAAAAAGGCCCGCATCGCGGGCCTTTTTTCATGGCCACAGCGCCTGCAAGGCGCCGGCCGTGGCCCGCAGCGCCCGTGGGCGCCCCGGGTCTCGCCAGAGGATTCAGCGCGCCGCAGTTGCGCGCGCTATCAGCATCACTGGGCTCACTTGACCTCGGCCGCCCGGTCGGCATCCTTTGCCGGGGCCTGGGCCTCCTTGGCGCCACCCTGCGGCGCGGCCGCCGGCGGCTTGTCCGGCAGCAGGCAGGCCTCGGCCACCTGCAGCTCGTTGTCACGCGCGAAATTCATGACGAAGTCCCAGGCGCGCACGTCCACGTCCTTGAGCGCCTCGCTCACGATCACGCACTTGACGCCGTTGATGACGCGCGGAACGCACAGCGGCGAGTAGCCGATGTGCGCACCCGGGCCTGAGCGGGCACCGCCGGGGCGGAAGGAGGACATGGCACCCGCCAGACGCTCGGCCCAGTCGCTGGGCCTGAAGGTGCGACCTTGTAGGGTGATCCCCTGGATGAAGACTTCTCGGGGTTTGGACATGCGGAGAGGAATTCGGTGGGCGTGGGGCGTCGGCCTCGCGGCCGCGCAAAGCGGGCGACATTGTGCCTGCTTACGGGTTTCCCCGAGCTGACGCCCCTAGCAGCTCACGGTCCTGGCCGCCCCGGCCGCGTGCGCTTTGCACCGGAGAAGGCCCCTCGCGCCGCGTCTTAGAATCCCCCCGATTGGCCGGCCCATGTCGCGCACTGACATGCCCGGCCACCGTTTTTTGTGCGGAGCCTGCCACCGATGAATGCCCCTCTCCCGACGCCCCTGATGAACACTTACGGCCGCCTGCCCTTCGCGCTGTCGCACGGCCGAGGCTGCAGGGTGTGGGACACCGACGGCAAGGAGTACCTCGACGGCCTGGGCGGCATCGCCGTCAACACGCTGGGCCATGCCCATCCCAAGCTGGTGCCGGCGCTGCAGGACCAGGTCGCCAAGCTCATCCACTGCTCCAACTACTACCGCGTGCCGCTGCAGGAGCAGCTCGGCGCCCGCCTGGCCGAGCTCTCGGGCCTGACCAACGCCTTCTTCTGCAACTCCGGGCTCGAAGCCAACGAGGCGGCGATCAAGATCGCGCGCAAGTACGGCCATGACCGCGGCATCGAGAACCCCGAAATCATCGTCTACGAGAAGGCCTTCCACGGCCGCTCCATCGCCACGCTGTCGGCTACCGGCAACCCCAAGGTCCAGATCGGCTTCGGCCCGCTGGTCGAGGGCTTCATCCGCATCCCGCTCAACGACCTGGCTGCCGTCGAGGACGTGGCGCGGTCCCGGCCCAACGTCGTGGCGGTGTTCCTGGAGACCATCCAGGGCGAAGGCGGCATCAACCCGGCGCGCTGGGAATACCTGCAGGGCCTGCGCCAGCTGTGCGACGAGCGCGACTGGCTGCTGATGCTCGACGAGGTGCAGTGCGGCATCGGCCGCACCGGCAAGTGGTTCGCGCACCAGTGGGCGGGCATCCAGCCCGACGTGATGCCGCTGGCCAAGGGCCTGGGTTCGGGCGTGCCCATCGGCGCCGTGGTGTGCGGCCCGCGTGCCGCGGGCGTGTTCCAGCCCGGCAACCACGGCACCACCTTCGGCGGCAACCCGCTGGCCATGCGCGCCGGCCTGGAGACGCTGCGCATCATGGAAGAGGACGGCCTGCTGCAGAACGCGGCCGAGGTCGGCGCCCACCTGCGCGCCGGCCTGGAGCGCGAGCTCGCCGGCCTTTCCGCCGTGGTGGAGATCCGCGGCCAGGGCCTGATGCTGGGCATCGAACTCGACCGCCCTTGCGGCGAGCTGCTGGGCCGGGCCGCGCAAGCCGGGCTGCTGCTGAGCGTCACCGCCGACCGCGTCATCCGCCTGGTGCCGCCGCTGATCCTCACGGCCGCCGAGGCCGACGAGATCGTCGCCATCCTGTGCCCGCTGGTCCGCCAGTTCGTTGCCGAAACCACCGCGCCATGAAGCCCGGAATGAGCCTGATGAAGCACTATCTGCAGTTCAAGGACTTGCGCGCCGAGGAGTACACGTATCTCCTGGAGCGCACCGCCATCATCAAGAAGCGGTTCAAGAACTACGAGAAGTACCAGCCGCTCGCGGACCGCACGCTGGCCATGATCTTCGAGAAGGCCAGCACCCGTACCCGCGTGAGCTTCGAGGCCGGCATGTACCAGATGGGCGGCTCGGTGGTGCACCTGACCACCGGCGACAGCCAGCTCGGCCGCGCCGAGCCCATCGAGGACAGCGCGCGCGTCATCAGCCGCATGGTGGACCTGGTGATGATCCGCACCTTCGAGCAGTCCAAGCTCGAAGCCTTCGCCGCGCACTCGCGCGTGCCCGTCATCAACGGGCTGACCAACGAGTACCACCCGTGCCAGATCCTGGCCGACATCTTCACCTTCATCGAGCACCGCGGCTCGATCGCCGGCAAGACGGTGGCCTGGGTGGGCGACGGCAACAACATGGCCAACACCTGGCTGCAGGCCGCCGAGATCCTCGGCTTCACGGTGCACGTGAGCACCCCCAGCGGCTACGAGATCGACCACGCCGTCGCGGGCGTCAGGGACGGCGGCTGCTACAAGCTCTTCGCCGATCCGCGCGAGGCCTGCCGCAACGCCGACCTGGTGACCACCGACGTGTGGACCAGCATGGGCTTCGAGGCCGAGAACGAGAAGCGCAAGCAGGCCTTCGCCGACTGGTGCGTGGACGCCGACATGATGGCCGTGGCCCAGCCCGACGCCCTCTTCATGCACTGCCTGCCCGCGCACCGCGGCGAGGAGGTGACGGCCGAGGTCATCGACGGGCCGCAGTCGGTGGTCTGGGACGAAGCCGAGAACCGGATGCACGTCCAGAAGGCCCTGATGGAGTATTTGCTGCTGGGCCGCATCGGCTGACGCCCCGCCCGCGCCGGCGGCGGCCCTTCCAGGCAGCGTCGGGTAAGCCTGGGCGTGCAGCATCCGCAGCCCCGTTCCTGGTTCAAGCCGATGAAACTTGCCCTGATCACCGACCTGCACGCCAACCGCCAGGCGCTGGAGGAAGTGCTGGCCCACGCCCGCGCCCACGGCGCCGAGCAGTTCGCCTTCCTGGGCGACTTCGTGGGCTACGGGGCCGACCCGGGCTGGGTGGTGGACCAGGTGCACGCGCTGGTGGACCAGGGCGCCGTGGCCATCACCGGCAACCACGACGCGGCCACCGTGCGCGGCGCGCAGCCCACCATGCGCCCCACGGCGCGCCTGGCGGTGGAGTGGACGCGCACGCAACTCGATGACGCGCAGCTCGCCTTCCTGGCCGCGCTGCCGCTCGCCCAGCGCCGCGGCACCACGCTGTTCGTGCATGCCAACGCGCACGAGCCCGCCGAGTGGGAGTACGTGCAGAGCCGCGCCGAGGCCGTGCGCAGCCTGCAGGCCACCGACGCGCGCCACGTCTTCTGCGGCCACATGCACCAGCCCATGCTCTACCACCTCTCGGGCACCGGCAAGGCGGGCGACTTCACGCCCGTGCCGGGCGTGCCCATCCCGGTGCCGCCGCACCGGCAGTGGCTGGCCATCCCCGGCGCGTGCGGCCAGCCGCGCGACGGCAACCCCGCGGCCGCCTACGCGCTCTTCGATGAAGACGCCATGACGCTGTGCTTCCACCGCGTCCCCTACGACCACGAGACCGCGGCCGCGCGCATCCTCGCCGCCGGACTGCCGCCGGAGTTCGCGCAGCGCCTGCACGATGGGAGCTGAGGAAGGCCCCGCCCTCACCGACGACGACGCGCACGCGCCGCTGCGCCCGGGCCGCGTCATCGACGGCTTCACCTTGCAGGAGCACCTGCACCAGGGCGGCATGGCCCACCTCTGGCGCGTCACGCACCCGGCTCACCAGCTGCCGCTGATCATGAAGGTGCCGCGCATCAAGGGCGGCGAGGACCCGGCCACCATCGTCGGCTTCGAGGTCGAGATGATGATCATGCCCATGCTCGCGGGCGTGCACGTGCCGCGCTTCATCGCCAAGGGCGACTTCGCGCGCCAGCCCTACATCGTCATGGAGCTGATCCCCGGCCACTCGTTGCGCCCGCGACTGGACGAGGCGCCGCTGCCGCTGGCCGACGTGGTGGACATCGGCATCCGCGTGGCCACCGCGCTGCACGACCTGCACCGCCAGCACGTGGTGCACCTGGACGTCAAGCCCAGCAACATCCTCTTCCGCACCGACGGCAGCGCGGTGCTGGTGGACTACGGGCTCTCGCGCCACGATCACCTGCCCGACCTGCTGGACGAGGAGTTCACGCTGCCCATCGGCACCGGCCCCTACATGTCGCCGGAGCAGGTGCAGTTCGTGCGCAACGACCCGCGCAGCGACCTTTTCGCGCTGGGCGTGATGCTCTACCACCTCGCCACCGGCGAGCGCCCCTTCGGCCAGCCCACCAGCGTCGCGGGCCTGCGCCGTCGTCTCTACACCGAGCCGGTGCCGCCGCGGGCGCTGCGCGCGGAGCTGCCGCCGTGGCTGCAGGAGGTGATCCTGCGCTGCCTGGAGGTGCAGCCGGAGCAGCGCTGGCCCAGCGCGGCGCAGCTGGCGCTGGCACTGCAGGAGCCCGGCCAGATCGAGCTCACCGAGCGTGCCCACAAGGCCGCCCCGGCCGGGCGCTGGCGCACGCTGCGGCGCTGGCTGGCCTCGGTGGGCAGCGAGCCGCGCGCCGGCGTGAGCGCGGGCGAGCAGGTCACGCGCAACCCCATCGTGATGGCCGCGGTGGACGTGGACAACGCCTCCGAGGCGCTGCTGGAACAACTGCGCGAGACGGTGCGGCGCCTGCTCTCCACCGAGCCCGGCGCGCGGCTGGCCTGCGTGAGCGTGATGCGCACCGCGCGCATCGGCATGGACGAGCTGGTCGACGAGCAGGGCCGCAGCCATCACGTGCGCCAGCTCGTGGGCCTCAAGCACTGGGCGCGGCCGATCTCGCAGGCGCTGGACCTGGGGCACGGCCGGCTGACCTTCCACGTGCTGGAAGCGCCGGACCCGGCCGCGGCCATCCTGGACTTCGCGCAGCGCACGCAGGTGGACCACATCGTCATGGGCGCGCGCGGCACCTCGGCGCTGCGCCGCTACCTGGGCAGCATCTCGTCCCAGGTGGTGGCGCAGAGCGAGTGCACCGTCACCGTGGTGCGCGCGCCCGCGCCGCAGTCGTGACGCGCTGCACGCGGGCCCGGCGCGCGGCTGCGGCACCATGCGCGCCATGAGCAGTTCCACTCCCACGCCCGGCCCCGACGCCAACGCCTGCACCGCGTGCGGCGCCTGCTGCGCGAGCTTTCGCGTCGATTTCGCGCGCGACGAGCTGCTCAGCGAAGGCGGCCACGTGCCCGACGGGCTGACGGTGGAGGTCAACGGCAGCACCTGCCGCATGCGCGGCACCGACCATGCGCAGCCGCGCTGCGCGGCGCTGTACGGCAAGGTCGGCGAAAAGGTTCGTTGCGGCATCCACGAGTGGCGCCCTTCGCCCTGCCGCGAGTTCGGCATGCTCGCCCCGCTGGGCCTGCCCGACGACGCCTGCACCCGCGCGCGGCTGCGCCACGGATTGCCGCCGCTTGGGACGGCCTGAAGCCGGGGCATTGCGGCGCGCGGCTACAATCCCGCCCGTCATTGGGGAGTAGCCGCCCTCCGAAAGCGAGAGGGACCTGCGTCAACAGACTTGCCTGCCTTGAGCGGGTATGGCGCAGGTGGTTCGTTTCAGCTTGGCGAGACCTTTGACCGCCGCACTTCCGGAGATGGCCGGGGAGGTGCGCGGTCAACGGTGTCCACTTGCCGGCCGGAGAACCTGTTTTGGAAGCCTTCCTGATTTCCACCGGCATCGTCGCCCTCGCCGAGATGGGCGACAAGACGCAGCTGCTGTCGCTGCTGCTGGCCGCGCGCTTCAAGCGCCCCCTGCCCATCATCCTGGGCATCTTCGTGGCCACGATCTTCAACCACGCCGGCGCGGGCGCCTTGGGCACCTGGCTGACCGACTGGCTGGGCCCGGAGGTGATGCGCTGGATCCTGGGCCTGGGCTTCCTGGCCATGGCCGGCTGGATGCTCATCCCCGACAAGCTCGACGAGGACGAGAACCCGCGCGGGCACTTCGGCGTCTTCGGCACCACGCTGGTGGCGTTCTTCCTGGCGGAGATGGGCGACAAGACGCAGATCGCCACCGTGGCGCTGGCGGCGCAGTTCGACGCCTTCGCCTGGGTCGTGGTCGGCACCACGCTGGGCATGATGATCGCCAACGTGCCGGCCGTGCTGCTGGGCGAGCGCGCCACGCGCAAGCTGCCCATCGCGGCCATCCACCGCATCGCCGCGGCGATCTTCGCGCTGCTGGGCCTGGCGGTGCTGCTGCGGCTGGACGCGATGTTCTGACCTCTCTCCCGTTCGCCCTGAGCTTGTCGAAGGGCTTGCAGGACAGCCGGGCCACAGGGCTTCGACAGGCTCAGCCCGAACGGGTGCTTTCTCGTCGCGGCCCTGCCCCGGCAGGGCGTGCGCGCCGTGTTCACAATCGATGCCACTGCTCTCAAGGACGCCCATGGACCAAGCTACCGTCGCCCCCCGCCTGCATCGCCTGCGCCAGGTGCTGCAGCAGCAGTCGCTGGATGCGCTGCTCGTGCCCTCCAGCGACCCGCATCTCTCCGAGTACTTGCCCGAGCGCTGGCAGGGCCGGCAGTGGCTCTCCGGCTTCAGCGGCTCGATGGGCACGCTGGTGGTGGCGCGCGAGTCCGCCGCGCTGTTTGCCGACAGCCGCTACTGGGACCAGGCCGAGCGCGAGCTCGCCGGCAGCGGCATCGAGCTGGTGAAGGTGCCCAACGGCGCCGTCTCGCACCTGGCGGACTGGATCACGCAGGCGTTGCCGCCGGGCGCGCTGCTCGCCGTGGACGGCAGCGTGCTGGGCCTGGCCACGGCGCAGGCGCTGCGCCAGGCGCTGGAGGGCGCGGGCATCGAGCTGCGCACCGACCGGGACCTGCTCGACGCCGTGTGGGACCCGCGCCCCGCCCTGCCCTCGGCGCCGGTGTACGAGCACGCCGCGCCGCACGCCGCCGTGCCGCGCGCCGAAAAGCTCGCGGCCGTGCGCGAGGCCATGGCGCAGCGCGGCGCGGCGTTCCACTTCATCTCCAGCCTGGACGACGTGGCCTGGCTGCTCAACCTGCGCGGCGCGGACGTGGACTACAACCCCGTCTTCCTCGCGCACCTGCTGCTCGACGAGCGCCGCGCCACGCTCTTCGTGG
>JAEYPG010000517.1 GCA_023410975.1 Pseudomonadota bacterium | reverse complement strand
GGCTTGCGCGCGGCCTATGGCCAGCGCCGAGCGGATCAGCGCCAGATGCGTGTAGCCCTGGGGATAGTTGCCCAGCAGACCACCGCTGACGGGGTCGATCTCCTCGGACAGCAGCCCGAGGTCGCTGGCAAACGAGGTGATGTGCTCGAACAGCGCGCGGGCGTCCGCGACGCGGCCCTGCAGCGCCAGGTTTTCCACCAGCCAGAAGCTGCAGATGGCAAACGCGCCCTCGCCGCCTTCCAGCCCGTCGGCGCTGCGGTAGCGGTACACCAGGCCCCGGTGCATCAGCTCGTCGCTGATGCGCTGCACCGTGGCGCGCATGCGCGGGTCGCCGGCCGGCACGAAGCCCACGATGGGCATCATCAGCACGCTGGCGTCCAGCGCGCGGCCGTTCAGCACCTGGGTGTAGGCGCCGACGGTCGCATTGAAGCCCTGTTCGTGCAGCACGCGCGCGATGGTGTCGCGCTCGCGCAGCCACCAGGCCGTGTCGCCCTGGATCCGGCCCGCACCCGCCAGGCGCAGCGCCCGGTCCAGCGCCACCCAGCACAACAGCTTGGACGACACATGGTGCGCCGGCGCGCTGCGCATTTCCCAGATGCCCTGGTCCGGCTGCCGCCAGCGCCGCGCGGCCTCGTTCGCCAGGTGCGCCAGTACCCGCGCCAGCGCGGGCCGCACGTGCGTGCCCTGCCCTTGCAGGACCACGTGGGCGGCATCGAGCAGGTGCCCGTAGATGTCCAGCTGCAGCTGGTTGGCGGCGCCGTTGCCGATGCGCACCGGCCGCGCGCCGCGGTAGCCGGACAGATGCGCCAGCACCTCTTCGGGCAAGCGCTCCCCGCCATCGAGCCGGTACATGATCTGGATGCGGCGCTCGTGCTCCCACAGCCGCGTGAGCCACTGGAAGAAGCGATCGGCTGCGTACTCGTGGCCCACGGACATCAGCGCTTCGAGCATCAGCGCGGCATCGCGCAACCAGCAGAAGCGGTAGTCCCAGTTGCGGCTGCCGCCCGGAGCCTCGGGCAGCGACGTCGTGGGCGCGGCCAGGATGCTGCCGGTGGGCGCGAAGGTCAGCAGCTTCAGCACGCGCGCGCTCAAGGCCACGGCATCGGCGTAGGGCCCGGCGTAGCGGTTGAGGACGTCCCAGGCCTGCCACTGCCGCAGCGTGTCCTGCAGCAACCTTTCCCAGGCCTCGGGTCCCTGCCCGGCAAGCCCCGCGCGGCCATGGGACAGCACCACCCACGCGGTGCCGCCGGCGTCCACGCACAGGCGGCCGCGCACCTCGCCGTCCGCCACCTGCAGCGCCGCCTCGGGTGCCAGCGCCAGGTGCAGCGACTCCCCACCCGCATCGGCCCGGCAACCGCCGGGCACCAGCGCCAGCCGCGCACCCAGGCGCGCGAAATCGAAAGACGGCTTGAACAGCAGGTCCAGCGCCACGCGCCCCCGCAGCCCTTGCACGCGCCGCAGCACGCTGAAGTACGCGTGCCCGTGCGGCGGCAGGTCCGGTGCGAGCAGGTCCGGCGCGGGCATGAAGTCCGTCACCTCCGCCACGCCGTCGGCCGTCTCGAAGCGCGTGACCAGCACGGCGCTGCCGTCCAGGTAGCGCCGCTCGCTGCGGCCGGCCGCCGTGGGCCCGAGACGGAAGCAGCCGCCGATGCGCGCGTCGAGCAGCCGGCAGAACACTGCCGGGCTGTCGAAATGCGGCAGGCAGCACCAATCGATCGAACCGTCGCGGCTCACCAGCGCGGCGGTGAAGGTGTTGCCGATGAGCGCGTAGTCGGCGATCGGGGGTTGGCGCATCGCAGGCACGGTAGGCAGACGCTGGCGGGGGCAATCCCGGCGCAGCCCCGCATGCGGGCGCGTCGGCAACCCGCATGCCGCACGGACGGCCACGGGGAGGCCAGCGCATGCCGCTTGCCGCAGCGCCAGTCACCCCCGTGACTGACGCCATCGCTGCCCATGGACCCCGTGTTCCGCCGCCGTGCCGAGCTGGGCGTGAAGCTCGCCTTCCTGGCGCTGGGCGCGCTGCTGGCCGTGGCCTTCGGGCTGATGGTGTGGCGCGACCGCTCGTACCAGCCGGTGGGCGAGCCGGTGGCCCAGCCGATCCCGTTCAGCCACAAGCACCACGTGGGCGACGACGGCATCGACTGCCGCTACTGCCACACCACGGTGGAGCGCAGCGCCTTCGCCGGGCTGCCGTCCAGCGGCATCTGCCTGAGCTGCCACTCGCAGCTCTACACCGACCAGGCCGTGCTCCAGCCCCTGCGCGAGAGCGCCGCCACCGGCCGGCCCATCGCCTGGCGGCGCGTGCACCAGCTGCCCGACTTCGTCTTCTTCAACCACAGCGTGCACGTCAACCAGGGCGTGGCCTGCGTCGAGTGCCACGGGCGCGTGGACCAGATGCCGCTGACCTGGCGCGTCGCGCCGCTGCAGATGCAGTGGTGCCTGGGCTGCCATCGCAATCCCGCGCCGCACCTGCACCCCAGGGAGGAGGTGTTCTCCATGCAGGCCGCCACGCCGCCGGCGCCGCAGGAAGTGCAGCGCCTGGAGCAATTGCTGCGGCTGCCCGACACGCGGCGCCTGACGGACTGTTCTACGTGTCACCGCTGATGGTTTGGTGCAAATGTTTCCGCCGCTGCCTGCACCACGCCAGGGCATGACGCTTGCCGCGCGCCATCGCGCCTGACAACGGCCCGGGTGCCCACGATGCCCCTTCCTCCCGATCAACCGTCGCCCGTGCACGTGCTGCGCGAGCGGCCGGGCGTCACCCGGCGGCAGGCACTGTCGCTGCTGGCGGCCTCGGCGGCCCTGGCCAACGGTGCCTGCAGCGCGCCGCCCAATGCGCGCATCTACCCCTTCGTTCACATGCCCGAGGCGCAGGCGGTGGGCACGCCGGTCCACTACGCCAGCGCCTTCGTGCGCGACGGCCACGCGCAGGGCGTGCTCATCGGCACCGTGGAAGGGCGGCCGATCAAGGTCGAGGGCAACCCGCTGCACCCTTCCAGCCTGGGCGCCACCGACGTGTTCGCGCAGGCCTCGGTGCTGCAGCTCTGGGACCCGGACCGCTCGGCCACCGTGCGCCAGGCACTGGGCGGCGTCGCGGCCGGCACGGCGCCGCAGGCGGCTTCGAGCTGGTCGGCCTTCGACACGGCTTGGCGGCAGCGGGCCGGCACGCTGGACGCCGGGCGGGGCCGCGGGCTGCAC
>JAEYPG010000498.1 GCA_023410975.1 Pseudomonadota bacterium | reverse complement strand
GTACGGCATCACGAACGTCCATTCTTCATCGCTGACGTCGCTCGGGTAAGGCTTGCGCGTGGCTTGGGCAGATCCAGTCATCTGCCCTACATGGGGTCAACCAGCTCAGTTCCTAACAGGCTCTAGCGAGCAGGCACTTGCCGTGTAAGTGCTGTAAGCCCCTTCCGCAAATGCCAAGAAAACCCAGGCTTTACCCGGGTTAGGCGATGGCTGCCCGGGTTGCTGCGCCGCAGCATGGGCTGGCAACGTGGCCCCGATGGAAGTCGTTGTGATCAACCTTGCCACGCGGGCCGAGCGTTGGAGCGCCATGTGGCAGCAGCTTTTGGAAGTGGGCATAGACCCGGTCCGCATCCCCGCCGTCCACGGCGCCTCGCTCAGCAGCGAGCAGCGCTCGGCGCTCTACAGCGAGCAGCTCAACCGCCGCCTCTACCACCAGCCCCTGTGCGACGGCGAGATCGGCTGCTACGCCAGCCACCTGGCCGTATGGCAGCGCCTGCTGCGCTCCGGTGCCGACTGCATCGCGGTGCTGGAAGACGATGTCGAAATCGACACGTCGTTGCCGCAGGTGCTGGCGGCCATCGAGTCCATGCCGGGCGACTGGGACCTGGTCAAGCTCATCGGCCGCAGCGTCGAGAAGGCGGACGGAGCGCAGCCGCTGTGCGAGGGCTGCTCGCTGATCTGCTATCGCCGCGTGCCCAGCCTCACTGCCGCCTACGTGCTGCACCGGCGCGGAGCCGAGAAGCTGCTTGCGCGACGTCCCCCGTTCGGCCGGCCGGTGGACGTGGACCTTCGCCACTGGTGGGAATGCGGGCTGGAGGTGCAGGGCGTGCAGCCCTACCCGGTGCGCGAAGCGCCTTGCGCGCGGGAGTCGTCCATGGTGGGGCGCGCGGCCGAGCGCGACGCCGCACGGCGCTGGCGCCGGCTGTGGCAACAGGCACGCTACACGTGGTGCAACTGGCAGGCGCGGCTGGCCCGCCGGCCTGGCAGCGCAGCGGCGCAGCCGCAGCACCTCCAGCCGCAGGCGGCGCTGGGCCGACATGAGCGCTCCTGAGCCCATCGCCCGCGCCACCCGCAACCTGATCGTCCTGCGCGCCGGCGACGGCTCGCTGCACCGCGAATGGATAGCCGGGCCGCGGCGCGACTTCGACCTCTTCATCAGCTACTACGGCCGTGACCCCGAGCGCTGGCGCGAGGACGCCGACCATTACGAGATGCGGCTCGGGCCCAAGTGGCCCTGCATCGCCGAGCTGCTGGCCGAGCACGCCGAGCTGGTGGCCGCCTACGACTGTGTCTGGTTCCCGGACGACGACCTGTCGGTTTCGACCGCAACCCTCAACCGCATGTTTGCCTTCTTCCACGCGCACGAGCTCAACCTGGCCCAGCCGGCGCTCACGCGCAACTCGTACCACACCTGGAACACGCTGCTGCAGGACCCGCAGTGCCACCTGCGATACATGCGCTTCGTCGAGGTGATGGCGCCGCTGTTCAGCGCCGCCGCGCTGCGCGCGTGTCGCGGCAGCTTCGGCGACAGCCGCAGCGGCTGGGGCCTGGACTGGATCTGGCCGCTGCTGTGCGAACGCGCCGGGCTCTCGGGCATCGCCGTGATCGACGCCACGCCGGTCTGGCACACGCGGCCGCTGGGCGGCGAGCTCTACCGCAACCACGAGCTCGACCCCCGCAACGACGCCGCGCAGCTGATCCGCAAGTACGGGCTGCAAGAAATCCGCGCGCTGGCCAAGTACAGCGTGCACGCACGGGTGCAGGCGGTGCCGCTGCCGATGCGCCAGCGCATCGTGTTCTGGTTCAAGCGACTCAATGGACGGCGCAAGCACCTGCGCGCGCGCTGAGGCGCGCCAAGGCCGCGGCCGCCGCTGGCTGGCCGCCCTGCTGCCCAGAAGCGGACCGGGCAGCCTGGGTGCGGCCGGCAAGCGCCTGGGCCGCTGCATGTGGCCCTACCGCTGGGCCCTGGGCGGCGGCGTGCTTTCCTTCTTCGGCGCGGCGGCGCTGGAGCCGCTGGCCCCGGCGCTGCTGCAGCGCCTGCTGGACCAGGGCTTCGGCGCCGAGCTCGGCTTCCCGCTGTGGATCGTCCCGGTGGTCGTGGTGGGCCTGTTCGCGCTGCGCGGGCTGCTGAGCTTCTGCGGCGCCTACCTCTTCGCCTGGTCCACCTCCAAGGGCGTGCTGGACCTGCGGCGCGACCTGGTGCGGGCCCTGGTGCATGCCGATGCGCGGCTGTTCGCTTCGCTGAGCCCCGGCGTGGCCGCGGCCCGCGTCATCAACGACCCGCAGAACGCCACCGCTTCGCTGAGCAACGCGCTCACCACGCTGCTGAAGGACGGCACGTCGTTCGTCGCGCTGCTGGGCTACCTCTTCTACCTGAACTGGCGCCTGGCCCTGGTGTCGCTGGTGACGGCGCCGCTGCTGGGCTGGGTGGTGCAGCGGGTGAAGCAGCGCGTCGTGACCCTGGGGGCGCGCAGCTACGAATCGCAGGTGCGGCTCACCGGGATCGTGGACGACATCGCGCGCGCCTGGCGCGTGGTGCGCACCTTCGATGCCGGCGATTTCGAGGAGGCCCGCTTCGCCGCGGAGGCACAGCGCTTCCGCCATGCCACGGTGAAGTCGGCTGCGGCCGCGGCGCTCATGAGTCCGCTGACGCAGCTGGTGGCCAGCCTGGGCGTGGCGCTGATCATCACGCTGGCGCTGCTGGACGCGACCCGAGGCGGCATCACGGTAGGCGAGTTCGCCGCCTTCGTCACGGCACTGCTGATGACCATCTCGCCGCTGCGCCGCCTCACCGACGTCACGCAGCCGGTGATCACCGGCCTGATCGTGGCGCGTGCCTGCTTCGAGCTGATGGACACGCCGGCCGAGCCGGACACCGGCGAGCGCCAGATCGAGGGCGTGCGGCAGGGCATCCGCATGCAGTCGCTGACCGTGGTGCATCCCGGCGCGGAGCATCCGGCGCTGGCGGATCTCGACCTGGATGTCCCGGCCGGGCAGACGCTGGCCCTCGTTGGCCCCTCGGGGGGCGGCAAGTCCACGCTGGTGAGCACGCTGCTGCGCTTCGTCACGCCCAGTGCCGGCAGCGTGCTCATCGATGGCATTGATCTCGCCGACATCCGCAAGGCCTCGCTGCGGCGCCAGTTCGCCGTGGTCTCGCAGGACATCGTGCTGTTCGACGGGACCATCGAGGACAACGTCGCCTACGCCCAGCCCAAGGATGCGGCGCGCGTCGAGCGCTGCCTGCGCGCGGCGCACCTGTGGGACTTCGTGCAGTCGCTGCCCGAAGGCATGCACACCGGCGTGGGCACCAACGGCGCGCGGCTCTCCGGCGGCCAGCGCCAGCGCCTGGCCATCGCGCGCGCGCTCTACAAGGAGGCCGCGGTGTGGGTGTTCGACGAGGCGACCTCGGCGCTGGACAGCGAGTCCGAGCGCATCGTGCACCGCGCCATCGAGGAGCAGCGCGGCTCGCGCACCCTGATCCTGATCGCGCACCGGCTCAGCACCGTGCGGCGTGCCGACCGCATCGTGGTGCTGTCCGAGGGCCGCATGGTCGAGAGCGGCCGCCACGAGGAGCTGCTGGCCGCGGGCGGCCTGTACGCCGGCATGGTGCGCGCGCAGACCCTGGACTGACCGACATGGATTCCGTTTTGAACCCGACCCTGCACACGCTGCAAAGCCTGGTACTGCCCAACCTGGGCGTGCAGGCGCCCGAGGATCTGTATGTGCGGCTCAACGACCAGGCCTGGTGCCGGCTCGACGAGCCCACGCTGCATTTCGAGGCCGGCGGCCTTGCCTGGACCGATACCTACTACGGCGCGCTGTCCGTGAGCACGTGGCGCCGCCACTGCGCGCTCAAGGACGTGCTGCTGCAAGTCGAGGGCGAGGGCCGCTTCGTGCTGAGCCTGGGCCTGCACCGGCATGCCCAGGCGCCGGTGTGGGTGGCCGAGCAGGAATTGCGGCTGCAACCCGGCACGCCGGCGCTGATGGCCGTGCCGGGCTGGGACGGCCTGCCCGATGGGCTGCTGTTCTTTCGCCTGCGGGCGCTGGAGCCGGGGCGGCTCACCGCGGCGCGCTACGTCACGCCGCAGCCGCCGCCCAACGCGGTGCGGCTGGGGCTGGTGGTGACGCATTTCAACCGCGTGGCGCAGGTGCTGCCGGCGGTGGAGCGCATCCGGTGCCTGCTGCGCCGCCCCGACCTGCGCGGGCGGCTCACGCTCACGGTGGTGGACAACTCGCGCAACCTGCCGCTGGCCAGCGACGCGGAGGTGGCGGTGATCCCGAACCAGAACCTCGGCGGCACCGGCGGCTTCGTGCGCGGGATGCTGTCGCTGATCGACGGCGGCACCCACACCCATGCGCTGTTCATGGACGACGATGCCTCTTGCGAGACGGAATCGATCGCGCGTGCGCTGGCGCTGCTGTCCTACGCCCGCACGCCGCGCCTGGCGGTGACGGGGGCGCTGATCAGCGAGTCGCGGCCCTGGCAACTGCTGGAGAACGGCGCACGCTTCGACGGCTACGTGCAGCCCATCGGCATCGGGCGCGACCTGCGCCACGTGCAGGCGCTGCTGGACTGCGACCGCGGCGACCCGCGTCCGGACTACGGCGCCTGGTGGTTCTTCGCCTTCGGGCTGGCGGACGTGCGGCGCTGGCCTTTCCCGTTCTTCGTGCGCGGGGACGACATCTTCTTCGGCCTGCACAACGATTTCGAGATCATCACCACGCTGGGCATCGCCTGCCAGGGCGAGGACTTCCATGTCAAGGCGGGGCCGATGACGGCCTACCTGGACGCGCGCTACCACCTGGTTTGGGCCGTGCTGCTGCAGCGCGGCGGCGCGCGCCGCGTGCTCAAGCTGGTGCGCGAGCTCTTCATCAAGGCGCTCAAGGGCTACCAGTACGCCAGCGCCCGGGCGGTCACGCTGGCGCTGCGGCACGTGGCGGCGGGGCCGCGGTTCTTCCGCGACAACATGGACCTGGCCCAGGTGCGGGCGGAGATCGCGGGCTGGGCGCCGGTGGAGAAGATGGCGCCGCTGGTGCGCCTGGACGAGGCGTACCGGCTGCCGCGCCCCGGTGGCCGCGAGCCGAAGCTGCGCCGCCTGCTGCGCGTGCTGACGTTGCAGGGCTACCTGCTGCCGCGCTCGCTGCTGAGCAGCAAGGTGCTGGTGCACGAAAAGAGCTTCCATGGCCGCGCCCGCGACGTCTTCGGATTTCGCCGGGTGCTCTACCGCCACGTGGCCAGCGAAACCGGCTACATGGTGGAGCTGGACCGCCGGCGCTTCTTCACCGAGATGCGCGACATGCTGGCCCAGCTGCGCCCGTTCCTGAGGCGCTTGCCCGAGCTGCGCCAAGCCTATGCCGAGGCGATGGATCAGATGGGCTGCGCCAAGTTCTGGCGCGGGGTGTACGGTCTGGCTGAGGGCGAAGCCGCCGCCGCGCTGCGCCCGGCGGCGGGTGCGGACATCCAGGGCGCCGCCGCCACGCCGCGGGCCCAGCCCACGGTGCCCGTGAGCCCCTCGGCCTGATGCGGCGTTCACGCAGCGGACACGCGCTGGTGCCGGAACCGCGGAAGGGGCGCGGCGTGCCTGGACCTGCGGGCCGGCGTGCACGCCAAGGCGGTGCTGAAGAAGGCCAAGGAAATGGAAACTCCCTGAGCCGTGCGCCTCGTCCCGGCCGGGCCGGGACTGTCCTTGCCTTCAGCGCTGGCCTTCAGCGCCAGCCGCCGCGGTAGCCGCCGCGCCAGCCGTAGTACGGGTGGCGCCAGCCCCAGCCGTAGTACGGCCGGTAGGCCCAGGCCCAGCCCGGCCCGGGACTGGCATACACGGGGGCGACGTAGACCGGTGCGGGCGCAACCGTGACCGATGCATAAGGTGGCCCGGCGGGGACGACCGCGCAACCGCCAAGAAGGCCCAGCAGGCCGGCCGTGGCGAGCGTGATGAGGCGTTTTTCGAGACCCACGACAACTCCAGGCTCGTTGAACAGGTGAAGCGGCTTCGCAGGCCGCCATGTCCGGTTCAACGCGCCGGGACGGTGCGGCGTTGACAAGCATCAACCCCGTGGGGCGCCGCCC
>JAEYPG010000152.1 GCA_023410975.1 Pseudomonadota bacterium | reverse complement strand
GGGCTGCGCATCGCGCCGGTCCTGGCCGGCGTGCGCGGCGAGCCGCCGGTGGACCTGGCCGTCGTGGCGCGCTGCGCCGTGGCGCTGGGCCGGCTGGCGGCGGCGCATCCCCGGGCCATCGCCGCCATCGACCTCAACCCGCTGATCGTCGGCAGCGCCGGCGAGGGCCGCTGGGCCGTGGACGCGGTGGTCGAGCTGGCGGGAGGCCGCCATGCGTGAGGAAGCCACCGTGGCCGTGGAGATCACGGACCGCATCGCCGTCGTGCGGCTGCACCGGCCCGCGGTGATGAACGCCGTCAACGATGCACTGCGGCGCGAACTGAGCGCTGCGCTGCGCGAGCTGGATGCCGGCGATGCGGCGGATGCGCTCGTGCTCACCGGCAGCGGCGAGCGCGCCTTCTGCGCCGGGCAGGACCTGGAGGAGTCGGCGGCGGTGGACCCCGCCACGCTGGCCGGCTGGCTCAACCGGCAGCACGCCATGTACCAGGCGCTGCGCGACGTGGACAAGCCGCTGGTGGCGGCCATCAACGGCACGGCAGTGGGCGCGGGATTCCAGATGGCGCTGCTGTGCGACCTGCGCGTGGCGCACGCGGACCTGCGCATGGGCCAGCCGGAAGTGAAGGCGGGCCTGGCCAGCATCGTGGGCTCCTACCTGATGTCGCTGCAGATCGGCCACTCGCTGAACCAGCAGCTCTCGCTCACCGGCGAACTCATCAGCGGCGAGCGCGCGCACGCGCTGGGCCTGGTCAACGACCTGGTGGCGCCGTCGCAGGTGCTGCAACGGGCCGTCGAGCGCGCCCGCGCCCTGGCCGCGCTGCCCGGTGCCGCGCTGCGCATGACCAAGCGGCGCTTTCGCGAGCGCACGCAGGCCGGCTTCGAGGAGGCCTGCAACGCGGGCATCCGCTACCAGCTGGAGTGCTACGCCACCGGCGAGCCCACCCGCGTGATGCGGGCCTTCCTGGCGCGCCGCAACGCCGCCCATTCCTGAGGACACACCCATGAACCAAGAGCAGATCTACATCGACGGCGCCTGGACGCCGGCCGGCGGCGCGGCCATGACGCCGGTGACCGACAGCTGGACCGAGCAGCCCTTCGCGGCCTACCGCACCGCCTCCACCGCGGACGTGGACAGGGCGGTACGGGCCGCGCGCCGCGCCTTCGGCGCCTGGTCGACGGCGCCGGTGGCCGAGCGGGCCGCCGTCGTGCGCCGGATCGCCGCGGCGCTGCGCGAGCGCGGCGACGAGCTCACGCGCGTGATCTCGCGCGAGGTCGGCATGCCGGCGAAGCTGGCCGCGCGCATCCAGGTCGGGGCGCCCGTCGCCGCCTGGGACGCTTATGCCCGGCTCGCCGATGAAGTGGCGTGGGAGACGCGCCTGGGCCACTCGCTGGTGCAGCAGGTGCCGGTGGGCGTGGTGGCCTGCATCACACCCTGGAACTACCCGCTGCACCAGGTCACGGCCAAGGTGGCGCCGGCGCTGCTGGCGGGCTGCACCGTCGTGTTCAAGCCTTCGGAGCTGGCGCCGTCGAGCGCCTTCCTGCTGGCGCAGGCCATAGCGCAGGCGGGCTTGCCGGCGGGCGTGTTCAACCTCGTGCACGGCACCGGGCCAGAGGTGGGCGAGGCGCTGGTGCGGCATGCGGAGGTGGACATGGTGTCCTTCACCGGCTCCACGCGCGCCGGCCGGCACATCGCCGCGCTGGCCGCGCAGGACGTCAAGCGCGTGGCGCTGGAGCTGGGCGGCAAGTCCGCCGCGCTGGTGCTGCCCGGCGCCGACCTGGGCGCGGCGGTGAAGGCAACGCTGGCCAGCTGCTTTCTCAATTCCGGCCAGACCTGCTCGGCGACGACGCGGCTGCTGGTGCCGCGCGACCAGTACGAGCAGGCCGCCGCGCTGCTGCGCGAGGGCGCAGCGGGCTACCGCATGGGCGATCCGGCCGACGGCGCGACGCGCCTGGGGCCGCTGATCTCGGCGGCCCAGCGGCAGCGGGTGCTGGGCCTAGTCAGGCAGGCGCTGGGCGAGGGCGCCACGCGGCTGAGCCCGGACGTGGAGCTGCCGCTGCACGGCTTCTTCGTCGCGCCGACCGTGCTGGGCAACGTGAAGCCCGACAGCGCCATCGCGCAGGAAGAGGTGTTCGGCCCGGTGCTGGTGCTGCTGCCCTACGACGGCGTGGAGGAGGGCGTCGCGCTGGCCAACGGCACCGCCTACGGGCTGGCGGCCAGCGTCTGGGGGCCGACGCCAGCCGCGGCGCTGGCCGTGGCGCGGCGGCTGCGCGCGGGCCAGGTGGACGTCAACGGCGCGCCCTTCAACCCGGCCGCGCCCTTCGGCGGCTTCGGCCAGTCCGGCCTGGGGCGGGAGAACGGGCGCCACGGCATCGAGGAGTTCCTGGAGCCGGTGTCGATCCAGATGCCGCCCGCGTACTTCGACACCCTGTCTACCCACCAGGAGTGAAAGCATGGACTACCAGCAACTGACTTATTCCACCGAGGGCGCGACCGCCGTCATCACCCTGAACCGGCCCGAGCGCATGAATGCGCTGACCAAGGTGCTGGAGGCGGAGCTGCGCACGGCCATGGAGCAGGCCGGACGTGACCCCGCGGTGCGCGCCATCGTGCTCACCGGCGCCGGGCGCGCCTTCTGCGCCGGCATGGACATCGACGAGCTGGAGGTGCTGCCGCCGGAGGACATCCGCGCCCAGGAGTGGATGCGCCCCTACGACATGAACCGGCGCGCCGACTACCAGACGCGCTACTCCTACTTCCCGGCGATCGCCAAGCCCGTGATCTGCGCCATCAACGGCGCCGCGGCGGGCCTGGGGCTGGTGATGGCGCTCTACAGCGACTTCCGCCTCGCCGCCAGCACGGCGGCTTTCGCCACGGCCTTTGCCAAGCGCGGCCTGATCGCGGAGCACGGCATCGCCTGGATGCTGCCGCGCATCGTGGGCCACGCGCATGCGACGGAGCTGCTGCTGACCTCGCGCAAGGTCGGCGCCGAGGAGGCGCTGGCGATGGGGCTGGTGCACCGCGTGGTGGAGCCGCAGGCGCTGCTGACCACCGCGCTGGAGCTGGCGCGCGCGCTCTCCACCGAGGTGTCGCCGCGCTCGGTGGCGGTGATGAAGCGCCAGCTCTGGGAGGCGCCCTACCAGGCGCTGGGCGAGGCCGTGGCGCTGGCCAACGCGGAGATGTTCACCAGCCTGCAGAGCGAGGATTTCAAGGAAGGCGTGGCGCACTTCCAGGAGCGCCGCGCGCCGCGCTTCACGGGGCGCTGAGCTGGGCTGGCCCGGGCCGGTTTTCGGCTGGTGCGCCTGGGCCAGAAGGCGGCGTCGAAAACTCAAAGACTCTGGATGAGCGCGAGGATGTTGCCCTCGCTGTCCTTGAACCAAGCCGCTTTCGCACCACCGGCGGTGACGGCGCCGGCGGGGCTCCTGTCGCCCGGCATGTCGTAGTCCTCGAAAACGACGCCGCGTCGCTTCAAGTCATCGATCGTCTGATCGACGTCGGCCACGGCCCAAAAGGCCTGACTGGCCTTCGATGTGCCGGCATTCGGTGTCTGGTACAGGAAGGCGGCAGTGCCCCCGCCGAAAGCGTAGACGACGCCACCATTGATCTCCTGCTGTGGCACGAATCCCAGCTTGTCTTCGTAGAACTGGCGTGCCCGCGCCATGTCGCGCGCCGGGAAGTAAACGTAGATCGGGCTTTGCTGCAGCATGGTCGGTGTCTCCATCGAATGGCGTCCGGGCGGACATGTGGACGTGGCCGGGACGACACGTCGGGCAACAGGAATGCCAGCGCTTCGCTTGGCTTCAATCCCAGCGCGGTGCCAGCCCCTGCGGATCGACGAGGCGCTCGCCCCGGTCCAGCGAGGCGATGCGGGCCATGTCCTCGTCGCCCAGGTGCAGTGCCCGAGCCTGGAGATTCGAGATCAGGTGGGCGCGCTGCGTGGAGGAGGGGATCACGGCGTGGCCCAGCTGCAGCGCCCACGCCAGGACCACCTGTGCCGGCGTCGCCTGGTGGCGTTGCGCCAGGTCCTGGATGACGGGGTCCTGCAGCACCTTGCCGTAGCCCAGCGTCATGTACGAGGTGATCCGGACACCGGCCGCCCGTGCGGCTTCGGCGACTGCGCGGTTCTGCAGATAGGGGTGCAGCTCCACCTGGTTGGTGGCGATCGCGCCGGGGCCGGCCGCGGCCACCGCCTGCCGCATCAGCGCCACGTTGAAGTTCGACACGCCAATCAAGCGCGTGAGGCCTTCGCGCCTGGCTTGTGCCAGCGCATCCAGGGTTTCGGCGAGCGGCACGGCGCCGTCGGGCGAGGGCCAGTGGATCAGCGTCAGGTCCACGTGGTCGGTGCGCAGCTTGTGCAGGCTCTGCTTGAGGCTGGGCACGAGCCGGTCCCGCGACAGGTGCTCGGTCCAGATCTTCGTGGTCAGGAAGAGTTCCTGCCGGGCCACGCCGCTGCCGGCGATGGCCTGGCCCACGGCCTCCTCGTTGTCGTAGACCTGGGCCGTGTCGATGGCCCGGTAGCCCAGCTCCAGCGCGGTGCTCGCGGAGTCGATGGCGGCCTGGCCTTTCAGGCGGAAGGTGCCCAGGCCGAATTCGGGAATGGCTTGCATGGTGTGTCAGTCCTCGTGGATGGGAAGGGGGGTGAAGGCCCGGCTCAGCAGCGGCTGGGCAGGGCGCCGCGTGCGGGGTGGGTGGGGGTGTCGCGGCGGTCCAGGTGTCCGCTGAGCCTGGTCAGCGCCAGGGACAGCAGCACCACCAGTGCGCCGATCCAGGGCGTGTGCATGAGGCCCAGCCGCTCCACGATCAGGCCGCCGCCCCAGGCCGCGGCCGCGATGCCGAGGTTGAAGGCCGCGATGTTCAGGCTCGAGGCCACGTCCACCGCCTGGGGCTCGAAGCGCTCGGCCTGCTGGACCACGTACACCTGCAGCCCCGGCACGTTGCCGAAGGCCACGGCGCCCCAGGCCAGCACCGTCAGCACCACCAGCCAGGGGCTGTGCGCCGTGAAGGTCAGCAGCAGCAGCACGCCGGCCAGCGCCGCGAAGATCAGCTGCAGGGCCGGGATCGGCCCCTTGCGGTCGGCCAGGCGTCCGCCCCAGACGTTGCCAATGGCCACGGAGACGCCGTAGGCCAGCAGCACCCAGGCCACGGCACCCTGGCTGAAGCCAGCCACGTCCTGCAGGATTGGCGCCAGGAAGGTGAAGGGAATGAACGAGCCGCCGTAGCCGATGGCCGTCTTCGCGTACACCAGCAGCAGCCGTGGTTGCGCCAGTACCCGGGCCTGGCTGCGCAGCGAGGCCGGCGGTGCGTGCCGGATGCCGCGCGGCACGGCGAGCAGGCTGGCCAGGAAGGCCAGCAGGCCCAGCGCGGCGACGGCCAGGAAGGTCTCGCGCCAGCCGAAGTGCTGGCCGATGAAGGTGCCCAGCGGCACGCCGGTGACCAGCGCCACCGTCAGCCCGGTGAACATGGTGGCGATGGCGCTGGCGGCCTTGTCCTTGGCGACCAGGCTGGTGGCGATGGTCGAGCCGATGGAGAAGAACACGCCGTGCGCCAGCCCGGTGAGCACCCGCGCCAGGACCAGCGATTCGTAGCCCGGCGCCTGCCATGCGAGCAGGTTGCCCGCGGTGAACAGCGCCATCAGTGCCAGCAGCAGCGTCTTGCGCGGCAGGCGCCCGGTAAGGGCGGTGAGCACGGGCGCGCCGATGGCGACGCCCAGCGCGTAGAGGCTGACCAGCAGGCCGGCCGAGGGCAGGCTGACCTGCAGGTCGGCAGCGATGGTCGGGATGAGGCCGACGATGACGAATTCCGTCGTTCCGATGGCGAAGGCGCTGACGGTGAGCGCGAGCAGTGCAAGGGGCATGGGCAGCTCCAACAACAGGTTGGGCGCCACTGTGGGCCTGCATGCCCGGCGGAAACAGCCGTGCCGGGGCAGATGATTCTTGACGCCGAGTCAAGAGCCGGCGGTCAGCCGGCTGCCGGCTTGCGCCCGCGTGCCCTGGCGGGCGCGGCCTCGCGAAGCTCCTCGTCCAGGGACAACCGCTCGCTCACGAAGTCCAGGAAGCAGGTGATGCGCGCGGCCAGCTGGGCATTGCGGTAGTAGACCGCGTTGATCGGCTGGCGCGCTTCCAGCGTGTGCGCCTCCAGCAGCTGCACCAGGCGGCCCTGCCGGCGGTCGGCCTGCGTCATGAAGTCGGAGAGGCAGGCAATGCCCAGGCCCTGCAGCGCGAGCTGGCGCAGCGTCTCGCCGCTGGAGGCGGTGAGCGTGGGAACGATGGGCCATTCGTCGCCATGCTCCCCGCACAGCGGCCAGCGGTTGAGCGACTCGGGCTGGGTGAAGCCCAGCAGCACGTGGCGCGTGAGGGCTTCGACCGTGGCGGGGCGCCCGTGGCGCTCGATGTAGGCGGGGCTCGCCAGCACGCGGATGCGGCTGCTGGCCAGCGGCCGGGCGTGCAGCGTGGAGTCCTGCAGCGCGCCGATGCGGATGGCGACGTCGGTGCGCCGCTCCAGCAGGTCGATGTTGAGGTCGTCCGTGTCCAGCTCCAGGCGGATGCGCGGGTATTTCAAATGGAAGGCCGGGAGCAGCGGCACGATGGCGTGCAGCATGAACGGCGTCGCGGCGTTCACGCGCAGTCGGCCGGCGGGCTGGCGCCGGCGTGCGGCCATCTGCTCCTCGGCCTGGTCCACCGCGGCCAGGATCGCCCGCGCGTGGCCGAGGAACGCCGCGCCCTCGTCGGTGATCGCGATGCGCCGCGTCGTGCGCCGCAGCAGCGTGGTCTCCAGCTTGCGCTCCAGCCGGCCCAGGGCGCGGCTGATGCCCGAGACGGTCTGGCCCAGCTGCTCAGCCGCGGCGGTGATCGAGCCGGTATCCACGACGGTGGTGAAGGCCTGCAGCTCTTCAAGGGTGCTCTTCATGGGGGAGACATGATGCCGGTCAGAACGCCATGCGGGCATTCACGCCCACGTGGCGTGCCTGCTGGCCGTCCTGGTGAGATTCATCGCCTTGCTGGGCGCATGCGGCAGGTTGCTGTAGCGCTTGCGCTCGAAGCGCGTGATCCGCGTGCGCAGCAGCGAGGCCAGCCGCTGGTACTCGGCCCACAGGGCGTCGCGGTCGAGTGCAGCAGCGCCCATCGGTCGCTGCGGCGCTCTCGATGCAGGCGCAGCAAGGGCGACACGATCTCGTCCTTTGACGAAGGCACGAGCACGCAGACCCGGGGCGTCCGGACACCGCTGGAGAAAATGGGTGGCATCTCATGGCCTTGGGATGAAACATGCTGTTGACGGCGCAGCCATCCGATATGGGGCAGCATGTAAAGGCCACGCCGAACAAGTTGCTGATTTCGTGCCGCCAGGCACGCGATCACGACCCAGGTCGATGCCGACAAGGCGGCGCAGCGCCGTGCTGTCCAACAGCGCTTCCTCGCAGGCATCGTCGGCCAGGTTGAGCCAGCGCTGCATGAAGTACATGCGCAGGCGCTCCAGCCCGATGGTCGGGCGACCGTCGCCAGCCTTGGGATGGTGAGGCCCGACCACCGCGCACAGCCGCCACGGAACGATCTCTTCCATCGTCGCCAGGAATACGCCGCGCTTGGCCGGGCGGCGGTACCGCTCGAAGCCGGCTTGCTGGTCGGCTTGGCCCTTCGAGGTCGATGCCAGCGAAACCGGTATGGTTGACGTGTAAAGATGGCGTCCAAGGTGCGGCTGGCGGTGCTGCCGGCCTGCCAACGCGACACGCTGGCGCGGCAGGCTCAGACGGTGCGGGCAGTGTTTGACGTGGAATCGGACAGCGTTCGGCATGGGACGCTGCGCCACCGCGAATGCCGCGCGGCTGGGAACGAGTTTTGCACCCTCGGTAGCCCGCTGATATGGCAGCGGCTGACTCAAGAGGCCCCCGATGAAACGCACATTGACAGTCCTGGGCATGCTCACCGCAGGTGCGGCAGCGCTGTACTTGACCGATCCCCAACATGGCCGCCGCCGCAGGACGGCGCTGCAACGTCAGCTCGCCGAAGCGGCCCAGGGGACCGTGGAGGCCATGGAGGGTGCAGGCAGCCAGGCGCTGGACCGCCTGCAGGACCTTGGCCAGGAGAGCCGGCAGACGGGCCGCCAGGCCGCGGACCGGCTGCAGGCATGGGCCGATGAAGGCCGGCATGCCGGGCGCAGGACCTGGTATCGGGCCAAGGCCCTGGTCCGCGAAGGCCGGGACAGGCTTTCGGCTCAGCCTGAGGCCGAGTCGCCGGAACCTGGCCGCTCGGGCATGAGCCGCCCGCTGCTGGCGGCTCTGGGCGGCATCGCCGTCGGGGCGGCAGCGATGCTCCTGCTCGACCCGCAGCAGCGCAGCCGGCGCTGGGCACAGCTGCGTGACCAAGCGCGGCGCCTGGGCCGCGGCGGCGTTGGCCTCGTTGGCGTCGATCCGGGCGACCTGGGAGAGCGCGCCAGGGAGCTGGCCTCGCGTGCGGCCGGTCTGCTGCAGCGCAGCCCGCCGGACGACGCCGTGCTCGTGCAGCGCGTGCGCGCTGCGCTGGAGCGCTCGCTGTCGCATCCGGATGCGATTCGGGTCACGGCGGACTCGGGCTGTGTCAGCCTCGGCGGCGCAGTGCTCGCCGAAGAACTGGCCCGGTTGTTCGAGTGCGCGGCTTCGGTGCGCGGCGTACGCAGGGTCCAGGAAGCGGGACTGGCGGTGCACGCCTCGGCCGACGAGGTGCCGGAGCTTCAGGGTGGCGAATCCCGCGGCACCGAGGCCGGCTCACTGCAGGTGTACGACGCCAATGGACCGCGGCTGGCTGCCCTGGCCGGCGGTGCTGCGCTGGTGCTCTACGGGGCGTCGCGGCGTGGTCTTCCCGGCCTGGTCGCCGCCACCGCGGGCCTCGGTCTGGCTCTGCGGGCCGCACGCAACGAGGGCCTGCGAGAGCAGACCGCCCGGCTGGTGCCCAGGATGAACTCCCTGGTCCAGCGCATGCGGCCGTCACGGGAGGAAAGCGAGCCGACGGCGTTGCAGCCACTGGGCTTGCCGGCGCCGGGCGGCGGCGCGGCGCTGCACTGAAGGCGCACGGGCGTCGCAGCGGGCCGGCTGCCTGGGCATCTGACCTAAGATGCCCTCTCGATGCCTGTTTGCGCGTCCCGTGCCGTGATCTGGAGCCCGTCACGGCATCTGCCCCGAAACCGGGCTCCCAGAACAGTCAGGCCCATCCGTGAGTACTGCCTACACGCTTTTCAGTCAGGTGTTCAGCCTGCATTCGGTCTTCTCCGATGCCATGCTCAACGGTGTCTGCTCGACGGCCATGCAGGAGCTGGAATTCTGTTCGACGGCTTCGGCGTTCGGGCTCCTCGTTGCCTTTGCCGCCGCCATCCTGCTGCTGGTGCCGGCGATTGCCGGAGCCGTCATGGAGGATGGCGAGTTGGCCGGCATCGCTGGCCTGGGATTCGCCAGCGTCTTCGTGCTCGGCCGCCAGTCTCGCCGCTGCGCGAGCTGGCGGGCGCTGATCCACGCTTGCCAGCCGCTGTCGCGCGACCTCAGCGAGCTCACGACGGCGGTGGCGGCGCAGGCGGAAGTTCAGGAGCTCGCGTTCCTGTCCCCTGGCGCGCGCGAATACCTGGAGCGGGTGCGCGCTCAACGCGCTTTGCGCTGGGGCGACCTGTGGGTGGCTCGTGACCTGGCGTGGCAGCCCGCCGAGGCTCGCAAGAATGGCGAGACGGGGCTTTCGCTGCGGCATGCGATCGCCTGAGCGCCTTCGCTGAATTTGTCGCCGGGGGGCCCATGCCGTGAGCGCCATGCCCGGCCCGGCAGGGTGGGCCTATGGACCGCTTTCTGTGCATCGAAGCCTTCGTGCGCGTTGCCGAGACACAGAGAGCTTTGCCGAGGCCGCATGGCAGCTGCCGCTGTCGAGATCGGTGATGGCCACGCGCGTTCAGCAGGTGGCGGAGATGCTGGGCGACGCGCTCTTCCATCGCGTCACGCGCATGGTGCGCCTGTCCAAGATGGGGAAGGTCTTCTACCGGGACTGCAGCGAGCTGGTGGACCAGATGCGTGAGGTGGATGCGCGAGGTGCGCGGCACGCCCGCCGGGACGCTGCGCATGGTGCTGGCCGAGTTCCAGCGCTTGTCCTTCTGGCGCTGCGCCGTGTACGCGCGCACGCAGCGCCGCACCTTCAAGCTGCGCCTGTTCATCGAAAGCCTCGGTGCCGCTCTCGATGGCGAGCCGCCCTGGGGACAGGCGCTCTTCGAGCCCGGCCTGGTGCCGCCGGGACTGCTGGACGATCCGGGTTGACCCGAAGAATTGTTCGGGTTTCCCAAATGATCCGCTCGCGCCCTGCCGGCTACCGGCGCGCAGCGTCGGTTCCTAGACTCTGCGCACCGATTCACCCCCAGCCATCGAGCCGCTGAGCCGCCCCGACGCGGCGGCCCCCTCCAGGAGTTTTCCCATGCATCTCGCGGACCTGCAGGCCGCGGTGGGCTTGCGCACGCCCATACGCCACCAGCTCTTCATCGACGGCCAGTTCGCGGACGCCGCCTCAGGCCAGACGTTGCCCACGCTGAACCCGCACGACAACAGCGTCATCGCCTGCGTCGCCATGGCCGGGCCCGAGGACGTGGACCGCGCCGTGGCCGCGGCGCAGCGGGCCTTCCCGGCCTGGAGCCGCATGGCCGCAGCCGACCGCGGGCGTATCCTGCTGCGGCTGGCGGACCTGATCGAGATGCATGCCGACGAACTGGCGCGGCTGGAGTCGCTGGACACGGGCCACCCGCTGCGCGACTCCAGGAACCTCGACGTGCCGCGCACCGCAGCCTGCTTCCGCTACTTCGGCGGCATGGCCGACAAGTTCCAGGGGGAAACCATCCCGGTGGAAGCCGGCTTCCTGAACTACACGCTGCGCGAGCCGCTGGGCGTGGTGGGACAGGTGGTGCCGTGGAACTTCCCGCTGATGTTCACGGCCTGGAAGATGGGCCCGGCGCTGGCCGCGGGCAACTGCGTGGTGCTCAAGCCCGCGGAGATCACGCCGCTGTCGGCACTGCGCATTGCCGAGCTGATGGCCGAGGCGGGCATGCCGGACGGCGTGGTGAACGTGCTGCCGGGGCTGGGCGCCGTGGCGGGGCAGCACATCGCCGAACACCCGGACATCGCCAAGGTGGCGTTCACCGGCAGCACGGCCATCGGGCGGCGCATCGTGCAGGCCTCGGCCGGCAATCTCAAGAAGGTGCAGCTGGAACTCGGCGGCAAGGGCGCCAACATTGTCTTCGAGGACGCCGACCTGGATGCCGCGGTCAACGGCAGCGCCTGGGCCATCTTCCACAACCAGGGGCAGGCCTGCATCGCCGGCTCGCGGCTGATGCTGCACGAGCGCATCGCGGACGCGTTCCTGGACCGCTTCGTTCCCCTGGCTCAGTCGGTACGCCTGGGCAACCCGCTGGACGCGTCCACCGAGATGGGCCCGCTCACCAGCGCGCAGCACCGCGACCGCGTGCTGGGCTACGTCGCGGAGGCGCGCGCACAGGGCGGAGAGGTGCTCAGCGGCGGCCGGCCGCCGGCCGATGCGGCGCTGTCCGCGGGCTGCTACATCGAGCCCACCATCGTGTGCGCGCGCAGCGAGCGCGACCGCATCGCGCAGGAGGAGGTGTTCGGCCCGTTCGTGACCGTGCTCACCTTCAGGGACGACGATCAGGCGCTGGCCATGGCCAACGCCACCGAGTACGGGCTGGGCAGCGGACTGTGGACCGCTCGGCTGCAGCGCGCGCACCGCTTCGCCCGCGAGCTGCACGCCGGCATGGTGTGGATCAACAGCTACAAGCGCGTGAACCCGGGCTCGCCCTTCGGTGGCACCGGTGCCAGCGGCTACGGCCGCGAGATGGGCTTCGAGGCCATGCGCGAGTACACGCAGGTCAAGAGCGTGTGGGTCAACGTCGATGCGCAGATCCCGCCGTGGTATGCGCGCTGAACCGTGTCAAAGCAGGAGCAAGCCATGAAGACCATTTCCTCCTTCGCCGTTGCGGGCGCACTGGCTTTGGCCGGGGCCGCGGCATCGGCGCAATCCTGGCCGTCCAAGCCGGTGCGCATCGTCGTGCCGTTCCCGCCGGGGGGCATCGTCGACACGGTGGCCCGGCAGCTGCAGCCGGGACTGCAGCAGGCGCTGGGACAGGTGGTGCTCATAGACAACAAGGCCGGCGCGGGCGGCTCGGTGGGCGCGGCGGAAGTGGCCCGCGCGACGGGCGACGGCCATACGCTGCTGATGGTGTTCGACTCCTACGTGACCTACCCGCTGGTGTATCCGCGGGTGGGCGAGAACATCCTGCGCGGCCTGGCGCCCGTCACCCAGATCGTCAGCAACCCGCTGGTGCTGGTGGTCAGCCCGAAAGTGCAGGCGGCCGACCTGAAGTCGCTGGTGGCGCTGGCGCGCAGCCAACCTGACAAGCTCAACTACGCCACGACCGGCGCGGGCAGCAGCAACCATCTGACGGCCGAGTACTTCAAGAGCGTCTCGGGCACGCGCATCACGCACGTTCCCTACCGCGGCGGCGGCCCGGCGCAGCAGGACCTGCTGGGCGGGCAGGTGGACATGATGTTCCTGTCGGCGGTGCTGGCGCAGCCGCACGTCAAGGGAGGCAAGCTGCGCGCTCTGGCGCAGACCGGCGCCAGCCGCTCTGCGGCCTACGCCGATGTGCCCACGGTCGCCGAGTCGGGCTATCCGGGGTTCCAGGTGGAGTCATGGGTGGGGATGCTGGCCCCCAACGGCACGCCGGCTCCCGTCATCACGCGGCTGCAGGCCGAGATCGCCAAGGTCGTTGCGGGGCCAGCCTTCCGGGCACGCCTGGAGGAACAGGGGCTCAAGGGCATCGCCAGCACGCCCGAGCAGTTCGCCCAGACCCTGTCGTCGGAGCGCCAGCGCTGGACGCGCCTGGTGGCCGACCGCAACCTGCCGCTCGAATGAGGGCTGCGCCATGAACGTTTTCACCTTCGATGCCCACCTGCCGCGCGTCGTGTTCGGCCCCGGCGTGCTGGCGCAACTGCCTGCCGAGATCGAGCGCCTGGGCGCGCGCAAGGCCCTGGTGCTGTCCACGCCCGACCAGGCGCGCGACGCACAGCGCGTCGTGGAGATGCTGGGCGAGCGCGGCGCGGGCGTGTTCCCGCGGGCCGTGATGCACGTGCCGGTCGAGGTGGCGCGCGAGGCCGCCGCCGAAGCGCGGCGCCTGGGCGCAGACTGCGCCGTCGCCATCGGCGGCGGCTCCACCACCGGGCTGGGCAAGGCCATTGCGCTGGACAGCGGCCTGCCGATCGTCGCGATTCCGACGACCTATGCCGGCAGCGAGATGACGCCGATCTACGGCCTCACCGAGGCCGGCCTGAAGAAGACCGGGCGCGACGCCCGCGTGCTGCCGCGCACCGTGCTCTACGACCCGCAGCTGTCCATGACGCTGCCCGTGGGCCTGAGCATCACCAGCGGCCTCAACGCCATCGCGCATGCGGCCGAAGGGCTGTACGCGCATGACGGCAACCCGATCGTGGCGATGATGGCCGAAGAGGGCATCGGCGCCTTGGCGCGTGCGCTGCCCGCGCTGCATGCCGACGGACACGATGAGGCTGCGCGCCGCGACGCGCTCTACGGCGCCTGGCTGTGCGGCGCCGTCCTGGGGCATGTGGCGATGGGGCTGCACCACAAGCTCTGCCACACGCTGGGCGGCAGCTTCAACCTGCCGCACGCCGAGGTGCACACCGTCGTGCTGCCGCATGCGCTGGCCTACAACGCGCCCATGGCGCCTCAGGCCGTGGCGCGCATCGCGCGGGCGTTGGGCGTGGAAGACGCAGCGCTGGGCCTACAGCGGATGGCCAGGCAGCTGGGCGCGCCTACTGCGCTCAAGGACATCGGCATGCCAGCCGCAGGCCTGGACCGCGCTGCCGATCTGGCCGCCTCCGCGCCGTACCCGAATCCGCGTGCGTTGGAGCGGCCAGCCTTGCGGGCGCTGCTGCAGCGTGCCTGGGAAGGCGCGCCGCCAGCCGCCTGACCTGCTTGAAAAGGCGCAATGCCTGTTGAGCGGGCAACAGGCGCCGCGGAATCGTCATTCACGCTGCCCATGGGGGCTTCCGTGCTGGGGGTGTGGGCGCGGCAGCCGCCTTCGCGGCCAAGGCGATAGAAACGCCCCAGGTCCGGCCAAGCCACTGAGCCGACGAAACCGGGTTTGATCAGCGCTACACGGGTAACCAGCTGGGCAGAATCGGCAGACCCAGGGCCAGGGGCCCTGTCCCTGCCGATCCCTCATGACCTTCCAGGAAACCCGCATGACGCCCACCATCGACGCTCCCTGCCTGTTGCGCGAAACCGACGCGCGCGGCGTGGCCACGCTCACGCTCAACCGGCCACAGACGCTCAACGCTCTGTCCGACGAGATGCTCGCTGCGCTGCAGCGAGAGCTCGACGCCATCGCCCGCGACGAGCGCGTGCGCGCCGTCGTGATCGCTGGCGCGGGCAAGGCCTTCTGCGCCGGCCACTCGCTGCACGAGATGCGCGCCGATCCCTCGCAGGCCCGCGCCGAGGAGCTGTTTGCGCGCTGCACGCGCGTGATGCTTGCGCTGCAGCGCCTGCCCGTGCCGGTGATTGCGCGCGTGCATGCGGTTGCCACCGCCGCGGGCTGCCAGCTCGTGGCCATGTGCGACCTGGCCGTGGCGGCCGACAGTGCGCGCTTTGCCGTGAGCGGCGTGAGCTTGGGGCTTTTCTGCTCCACGCCCAGCGTGGCGCTCTCGCGCAACGTGAGCCGCAAGCAGGCGATGGAGATGCTGCTCACCGGCGACTTCATCGGTGCCGAGGAGGCCCGCGCGCACGGGCTGGTCAACCGCGTCGTGCCGCTGGAGCGGCTCGATGACGAAGTGCAGGTACTGCTGGCACGTATCCTGGCCAAGCCACGGGCGGCCATTGCGCTGGGCAAGGCGCTCTTTTACGAGCAGGTCGAGACGGGCGTCGAGCAGGCCTATGCTCTCGCCGGTCAGGCCATGGCCTGCAACCTGATGGACCCCGCGGCGCTGGAGGGCATCCAGGCCTTCATCGACAAGCGCGCGCCTGACTGGCCCGCTGAGGCGGGCATCCCGCCGGTGAACGGGACGGTGCAATAGCCCGCCTCGGTCATCCCGGCCCAGCAGCGTCACGCGCGTGCCCAGGGTGTCGAGCTTGCTCGCCAACACGGCCAGCGCCGCCGCGACAACGATTCTCAGGGCTCAAATGTGGGACAGGCGTTCCTAATTATGGGACATTCGAGCTTCGTCCAAATACCGGAGAAACCTCTGTGAGCGCAGTCCCTGACTCCAGCGCGGCCGTGCCTGCGTCCTTCGCCCCGGCCGACGCGGCGGCAATCCGCCACGTCGATGAGGCCATCCTCGGCCGCCGCTCGGTGCGCGCCTTCACCGGCCGGCCGGTGGCGCATGAGCTGATCGAGCAGGTCCTGGCCGTGGCGGCGCGTGCACCCAGCGGCACCAACACCCAGCCGTGGCGGGTGTATGTGCTCAGCGGGTCCGCCAAGGACTTGCTGGCCGACAAGGTGTGCCGGGCGCACGACGAGGTGTTCGCCGATCCGGCGGCCGGCGCCGCCTACGAGGAGGCCTACGACTATTACCCGGCCAAGTGGTTCAGCCCCTACGTGGACCGGCGGCGCCAGAACGGCTATGCGCTGTACGACCTGCTGGGCATCGCCAAGGGCGACAAGCGGCGCATGCACGAGCAGCACCAGCGCAACTTCCGCTTCTTCGGCGCGCCGGTGGGGTTGATGTTCACGCTGCACCGCGACCTTGGCCGCGGCTCCTTCGTGGACTACGGCATGTTCCTGCAGGCGGTCATGGTGGCGGCGCGTGCGCGCGGTTTGGCCACCTGCCCGCAGGCGGCGTGGAACCGCTTCGCGAAGATCGTCCTGCCGCATATCGGGGCTTCGGACGAGGAGGTGCTGGTCTGCGGCATGTCCCTGGGGTACGAGGACACCGCAGACTCGGTGAACCGCCTGCTCACGCCGCGCGAGCCCACCGGCAGCTTCGTCACCTGGCTGGAGTGAGCCGGCCACGGCCGACCCGGCATGAACAACACGCTGCTCAAGGGGCTGGCCGTGCTGGAGCTGCTGTCGCGCTCCGAGCGGCCGCTGGGACTGACGCAGATCGCCGCCGAGCTCGGCGTGGCCAAGAGCAATGTGCACCGCCTCATGCAGGCGCTCATGCAGACCCGCTACGTGGTGCGTGACGAGGACAGCGGCCAGTACGCCGCCTCCATCAAGCTGTGGGAGATGGGCTCCTCGGTGCTGTCGCGGCTGGAGCTGAGGCGCCATGCCGAGCGGCAGATGGAGCGGCTGCTGCTGCAGACCGGCGAAAGCGTGCACCTGTCGGTGCTCGACCGCGGCGAGGTGGTGTACGTGCACAAGCTGGACAGCCTGGCGCCGGTGCGCGCCTACACGCAGATCGGCGGCCGCGCGCCGGCGCAGTGCGTGGCCACCGGCAAGGCGCAGCTGGCCTACGCGGGCGAGGCGGCGCTGGCTGCAGCATCGCGCCACCTGGTGGCGCATACCGCGCACACCATCGTCGAGCCGGCGCGCTTCCTGCGCGAGATGCAGCAGGTGCGCCAGCAGGGTTACGCCATCAACCGCGGCGAATGGCGCGAGGGCGTCTGGGGCGTGGCCGCGCCCATCCTGGACGCGCGCGGAGCGGTGATCGCCGCCATCGGCATCTCCGGCCCGGCTGAGCGCCTGCGCCAGAGCAACCTGCGCGAGTGCGCGCAAGACGTGCAGGCGGCTGCGATCGACATCGCACAGCAGCTCGGCGGCGGTGGCAGCGCCGGCGTGGGCGCGCTGGCGCACCTGCGGCTGCGCTGAGGCAATGCCGGCCGCGCTGCGGCGCTGGGTGTTCTCGTTCTCAATGATGGAACATTTGTTTCATCATTCGGGATGCCATAAGGTGGCTCCACAGTGGTTACCACCCAGTGAGGAAAGCCCCCATGCAGCGCATCCTGGTTCAGCACTTTGACGACGGCACCAGCCTTTTCACCATCAACCGTCCCGAGCGCCGCAACGCGATCTGCTCGAAGACGGCCGAGGAACTGCAGGCCGCCTTCGAGGACTTCGACCGCTCGCCGCAGAAGGTGGCCGTGATCACCGGCGCCGGCGACATCGCCTTCAGCGCCGGCGCCGACGTGAGCGACGTGCCCGAGTTCTGGCGCTGCGTGCCCACGGTGGGCATCACTACGGAGAAGCCGGTGGTGGCCGCGGTGGCGGGCTGGTGCGTGGGCGGCGCCATGCTGATCCCGATGATGAGCGACCTCGCGGTGGCGGCCGAGAACGCGAAGTTCTCCTACCCCGAGGCCAAGCTCGGCCTCACGCAGGGAATGATCGCCACGATGGCTGCGCGCGTGCCGCACAAGGTGGCCATGGAGGTGCTGCTGCTGGGCCGCATCCTGGAGGCGCAGCGTGCGCTGGACGTGGGCTTCGTCAACGAGGTGGTTCCCGTGGGCCGGCAGGTGGAGCGTGCGCTGGAGATCGCGCGCGAGCTCGCCGGCATGGCGCCGCTGGTGCTCAAGACGCTCAAGCGCTTCGTCACCGAGTCGGTGCTGCCGCGCAGCTACAGCGAGCAGATGGCCATCACCAAGCGCCACTTGGAGGTGGTGGCCAGGAGCCACGACCTGCAGGAGGGCTTCGCTTCCTACAAGGAAAAGCGCACGCCGGTGTTCCAGGGGCGCTGACCCCCGATCCGCGCCTACAACGACATCACAGGAGACAAGCGATGACACGTTCCACACGCCGGCCGTGGCTTGCCGCGGTGCTGCTGTCCGGGCTGCTGCCGGCCCTGGCCTGGGCTCAGGATCCCTATCCGACCAAGCCGATCCGCGTCGTCGTGCCTTATCCGCCGGGCGGCACCAGCGACAACGTGGCGCGCCTGCTGGCGCCGGTGCTCAGCGAGAAACTGGGCCAGCCGGTGCTGATCGAGAACAAGGGCGGTGCCGGCACGCTGACCGGCACCAGCCAGGTGGCCAAGAGCGAGCCCGACGGCTACACGCTGCTGCTCACCTCGACGCCGCTTGCGATCAACGAGACGCTCTACAAGGAGATGCCCTACAAGACCTTCCAGGACCTGGTGCCGGTGGCCGTGGTGGCGCAGGTGCCGCTGGTGATGATCGTCAACCCGTCCTCGAAGGCGAAGACGGTGTCGGACCTGGTGAGCCTGGCCAAGGCCAGGCCGGGCCGTCTCACCTATGGCTCCTCGGGCAACGGTGGCTCGCCGCACCTGTCGATGGAAGTGTTCCAGGCCATGACGCAGACCAAGCTGGTGCACGTGCCCTACAAGGGCAGCGCACCGGCTGTGATGGACCTGGTGGGCGGGCAGATCGACGTGGTGATCGACACGCTGTTCCTGACCCAGCAGCAGGTGCTCGCGGGCAAGGCGCGCGCGCTGGCACAGACGGGCGCCAAGCGCTCCTCGCTGATGCCCGACGTGCCCACGCTGCAGGAGTCCGGCCTGCAGGGCTTCGACATCTCGTCGTGGTTCATGCTGGTGGCGCCGGCGGCCACGCCGCAGCCGGTGGTACAGAAACTCAATGCGGTGGTCAACGAGTTCATCGCGATGCCCAGGACGCGGGAAACCCTGGCCAAGCAGGGCCTGGAGCCGGTGGGCGGGTCCGCGCCGGACGCGCTGCGCTTCCTGAAGGCCAACGTCAGCCGTTTCGGCGAAGCGGTCAAGAGCGCCCAGCTCAGCGCGGATTGAAGGAGCAGCCCATGAGCGAATTCGTCCACGGCAGCGCCCCTGCTGCGGCCCGCGCGGTGCCGCGCCCCGCGGCCGAGCGCGCCACCGATGGCCCGATGAACGGGCTGCGCATTCTCGACCTCGGCACCATGGTGGCCGGGCCGGCGGCGTGCACCTTCCTCGCGGATTTCGGTGCCGACATCATCAAGGTGGAGCAGCCCGATGGCGGCGACACCCTGCGCGGTCTGGGACCCTTCAAGGACGGCGAGAGCCTGTGGTTCCAGGTGGAGGGGCGCAACAAGCGCTCCATCACGCTGGACCTGAGGCAGCCCGAGGGCCAGGCGCTGCTCAAGCGCCTGGCGGCGCAGGCCGACGCGCTGGTGGAGAACTTCCGCCCCGGCACCATGGAGAAGTGGAACCTCGGTTTCGACGAGCTGGCCAAGGCCAATCCGCGGCTGGTGATGCTCAGCGTGTCGGGTTTCGGCCAGACGGGCCCGTACAGCAAGCGCGCCGGCTACGACCGCATGGCCCTGGCCTACAGCGGCATCATGAACATCACCGGCTACGGCGACCGCCCGCCGGTGCGCGTGGGCGTGTCGCTGGCCGACTACTCCACCGCCACCTTCGGCGCCTTCGCGCTGATGATGGCGCTGTACAAGCGCGACGTCGACGGCGGCCCGGGCCAGCACATCGACCTGGCGATGTACGAGGCGCTGTTCCGCTTCACCGACTCCATGGCCTGCGCCTACGACCAGCTCGGCCGCGTGCGCAGCCGCACCGGCAACGTGCACCAGGCCGCCGCGCCGGGCAATAACTTCCCCACCAACGACGGCCGCTTCATCGTCCTCACCATCTCGGGCGACACGGTATTCCGCAAGCTGTGCGAGGCCATGGGCCAGCCGCAGATGGCCGACGAGCCGCGCTACGCCAGCCATACGCTGCGCTTCGAGCACATCGAGGAGCTCAACGCCGCGGTGGCCGCCTGGATCGCCGCCACCGACGTCACGGTGCTGGCCGACCGGCTCGACACCCACGGCGTGCCGTTCTCCGTGATCATGTCGGTCGAGGACATCTTCGACGACCCGCACTACCGGGAGCGCGAGAGCCTCGTCACGCTGGAGCATCCGCGCCTGGGCCCGCTGCGCATGCAGGGCGTGGTGCCCAAGCTGTCGGCCACCCCCCACCTGCCGCCCAGGCCGGCGCCCGACCTGGGCGCCGACAACGAGGCGGTCTACCTGGGCCTGCTGGGCATGGAGCGCGCCGAGTACGACGCGCTGCGCGCCCGCAAGGTGATCTGACGGGGGCGGGCATGGGCGGACCCTTGCAGGACCTGCGCATCGTCGAACTGGCCGGCATCGGCCCCGCGCCCTTCGCCTGCATGCTGCTGGCGGACCTGGGCGCGCAAATCATCCGCGTGGAGCGGCTCAGCGGAGCCGGCAGCACCTTCAAGGCCGAGCCGAAGTACCAGGTGACGCTGCGCGGCCGCCCCGCCGTGGGCGTGGACCTGAAATCGGCCGAGGGCCGCAGCCTGGTGCTGGACCTGGTGGCCCAGGCCGACGTGCTGATCGAGGGCTTCCGCCCCGGCGTCACCGAGCGGCTCGGCCTGGGCCCGGACGCCTGCCTGGCGCGCAACCCGAAGCTGGTGTACGGCCGCATGACCGGCTGGGGCCAGCAAGGGCCGCTGGCACAGGTGGCGGGGCACGACATCAACTACATCGCGCTGACGGGGGCGTTGCACGCCATCGGCCCGCAGGGCGGCCCGCCGGTGCCGCCGCTGAACCTGGTGGGCGACTTCGGCGGCGGCTCCATGTACCTGGTGATGGGCGTGCTGGCCGCGGTGCTGGCGGCGCGCAGCGGCGGCCGCGGCCAGGTGGTGGACGCGGCAATGGTTGACGGCGCAGCGTCGCTGATGGCGACGTTCTACGGCCGCCATGCCGCCGGCCAATGGAGCGAGGAACGCGGCACCAACGCGCTCGACGGCGGCGTGCCCTGGTACGCGGTGTACGAGACTGCCGACGGCCGCCACGTGGCGGTGGGGGCGATCGAGCCGGCGTTCTTCCAGGCGCTGGCCGAGGGCATCGGCCTGGACCGGGCGCTGGCGGAGCAGCGCCACGACCCCGCCACCTGGCCGGCGCTGCGCGAGGCGATGGCGCGCATCTTCCGCACCCGCACGCGCGACGACTGGTGCGCGCGGCTGGAACACACCGACGCCTGCCTGTCGCCGGTGCTCACGCTGCAGGAGGCACCCGGCCACCCGCACAACCGTGCGCGCCGCACGTTCGTGACGCCCGCCACCGGCGTGGCGCAGCCGGCGGCCGCGCCGCGCTTCTCGGGCATGCCGTCGCCGGAGCCGGTGCCGGCGACCGGCTCGGCCGAAGAAGGCGTGCACGCGCTGCAGGCGCAGTGGGGCGTGCCGGCCGACCGGCTCGCGCGCCTGCGCCAGGGCAGCGTGCTGCGCTGAACGAACGCCAACACCAACGGAGGCAAGCCATGTCCGACTCCAACGAGGTCCTGGTACGGGACTTCGACGACGGCGTCACGCTGTTCACCATCAACCGGCCGCAGCGCCGCAATGCCATCAACGCAAACACGGCCATGGCGTTGCAGTCGGCCTATGCCCGTTTCGACAAGTCGCCCACCCAGCGCGTGGCGGTGCTCACCGGTGCCGGCGACGAGGCCTTCACCGCCGGCGCCGACGTGGCCGACCTGCCCGAGCTGTGGCGCTGCGTGCCCACCATCGGCGGGTTGCACGCCAAGCCGGTGGTGGCCGCGGTGGCGGGCTGGGCGGTGGGCGGCGGGTTGATCCTGTCGATGATGAGCGACCTGCTGGTGGCCGCCGACAACGCCAGGTTCTCCTATCCCGAAGGCCGGCTCGGCCTCACGCAGGGCATGGTCGCGGGCCTGGCCGGGCGCATCCCGCACAAGGTGGCGATGGAGGTGATGCTGCTGGGCCGCGTGCTCGGCGCGCAGCGCGCCCACGCCGTGGGCCTGGCCAACGAGGTGGTGCCGGTGGGCCTGCAGGTGGAGCGGGCCTTGGCCATCGCGCGCGAGCTGGCCGCCATGGCGCCCCTGGTGCACGCGACGCTCAAGCGCTTCGTCACCGGATCGGTGCTGCGGGCCGAGCCGACCGAGCGGCTGGCCCGCACGGCACGCGACCTGGAACTCGTGGCGCGCAGCGAGGACTGCGCCGAAGGCCTGCTCGCCCATCGCCAGAAACGCGCACCGCTGTTCAGCGGGCGCTGACGCGGACGGATTTCCTGTCCACGCACACTACGAAGGAGACATGCCATGTCCGATTGCAGCTTCCGGCGCCGCGGCGCGCTGCTCCTGGCACTGGCCCTGCCGCTGGCGGCTGCCGCCCAGGCGTTGCCCGACAAGCCCATCCGCATCATCGTGCCGTTCCCGCCGGGCGGCAGCTCCGACAGCGTGGCGCGCGTGCTCGCCGCCGGCATGAAGGACAAGCTCGGACAGACCGTGCTGGTGGAGAACAAGGGTGGGGCGGGCACCGTCATCGGCACCGAGATGGTGGCCAAGAGCCCCGGCGACGGCACCACGCTGCTGTGGATGGCCACGCCGTTCGCCATCAACGCCACGCTGTTCAAGCAGCTGCCCTACGACACGCTCAAGGATTTCACGCCGGTGATCGTGGCCACCACCGGGCCGCTGGCGTTGATCGTGCATCCATCGTCGCCCTACCGCACCGTGGCCGACCTGGTGGCCGCCGCGAAGAAGAACCCTGGCCAGCTCACCTACGGCTCCTCGGGCAACGGCGGATCGCCGCACCTTGCCACGGAGATGTTCAAGCACGTGGCCGGCTTCACCGCGGTGCATGTGCCCTACAAAGGCAGCGCGCCCTCGGTGCAGGACCTGATCGCCGGGCAGACCAGCTTCGTGTTCGACACCGTGTTCCTCACCGCGCCCTTCGTGCAGGCCGGCAAGGCCAGGGCCCTGGCGCAGACCGGCCGCACGCGCGCCGCGGCCCTGCCGGACGTGCCCACGATGGTGGAGGCCGGCGTGCCCAACTTCGTGGCCACCTCCTGGCTCGGCCTGGCCGCGCCGTCGTCCACGCCCAGGGCGGTGGTGGCCCGCATCAACGCGGCCGCCAACGAGGTGTTGCGCCAGCCCGATGTGCTGGCCTCGCTGGCCCGCCAGGGCATGGAGCCGGCCGGCGGTTCGCCGGAGGACGCCGCGCGCCACCTGAATGCCGAGATCGCCTGGTGGGGCAAGGCGGTGCACGACTCGGGCGCCAAGCCCGATTGACACACCCAAGGGATTCTTTCACTATCCCTTGAAATATAAGAACAGTATCCTAAATTTTAGGAATCAGGAGACAGCTGTGCATTTTCGGTCGTCCATCTCCGTTCTCCTTGCCACGCTGGCCGTGGCGGGTGTCCAGGCCCAGCCCGATGCGGCGGCTTATCCCTCGCGGCCGGTGACCCTCGTCGTGGCTTACCCGCCCGGCGGCTCGTCCGACGTGATCGGCCGCGTGGTGGCGCAGGCGCTCGGCAAGGAGCTGAAGCAGAACTTCATCGTCGAGAACCGTGCCGGATTCGGCGGCAACGTCGGCGCCAAGTGGGTGGCCGCGGCGCCGAAGGACGGCTACACGCTGCTGATGGGCGCGGTCACCGCGCATTCCATCAGCCAGACGCTGGCGCCCGAGAAGGCGGGCTACAACCTCGAACGCGACTTCGCGCCGGTGTCCATGCTGGGCAAGGCGCCGCTGACGCTCGTGGTCAACAAGGACGTGCCGGCCAGCACGATGGCCGAGTTCGTGGCGCTGGCCCGCAAGCAGCCGGGGAGCATCACCTTCGCCTCCGCGGGCGTCGGCACCACGCAGCATCTCGGCGGCGAGCTGTTCCAGCAGCTCACCCAGGTGAAGCTGGTGCACGTGCCCTACAAGGGCAGCGGTCCCGCGATGACGGACCTGCTGGGCGGCCAGGTGCAGGCCACGTTCGAGACCGGGCCAGCCATCACGCCCTACCTCAAGGGCGGCAAGGTGAAGACGCTGGCCTATGCCAACGGGGCCCGCTCGCCGGTGATGCCCGAGGTGCCCACCACGGCGGAAGCCGGCCTGTCCGACTTCGAAGTTGCCGGCACCTACGGCCTGCTGGCGCCGGCCGGAACGCCGGCCGAGGTCATGCACAAGCTCAACGCCGCGGTGAAGGCGGCGCTGCAGCAGGCCGAGGTGAAGTCTGCCTTCGACAAGCAGGGCGTGGAGGCCACCTACACCACGGTGGCGCAGACGTCCTCGCAGATCGTCCAGGAAATCGCCAAGTGGAAGAAGGTCATCGACGCCGGCGAGGTCAAGGCCGAGTGAGCGCTGCGCCGGTGCCAGCGTCGTGCGCCTGGCTCGTCAGGCGTGCGGCCTCGCGTGCCTGGGCCGCGACCAGCGGCGCCGCACCGACCGGCCGGTCGCGCCGCCACACCACGCAGAAGGGCACCGGCGCAATGGCGGGCTGCGCGTCCAGCACCACCAGCCGCCCCGCGGCCACCTCGGCCGCGTAGCAGGCTTGCGGCAGCAGCGACACGCCCAGCCCCATGGCCGTGCAGGCGGCCAGCACGTCAAGGTTGTTGCAGGCCAGCACCGGCCCAAGCTGCGTGCCGCCCTCGCGAAACCATTGGCGCAGCACCGGGTAGTGGTGAGACTCCTCCGTGAGCGACAGGATGGGCCATTGCTGGAGATCGGCCGGGCCCAGCGCCGTGGCCGGCACACCCAGGGACGGCGCAGCCATCCACATGAACTCGTCGTGGCCGATGACTTCCTGCGCGAACGCATCGTCGGCGATGCCGCCGGCCACGATGGCGACGTCGACCTGGCCGCTGCGCAGCCGCTCCAGCACGATGCCGGTGAGCGCGACATCCACGCGCAGCTTGAGGCCGGGATGGTCCTTGCGCAGCCCGTCGAGCAGGCGCGGCAGCCAGGTACTGGCGACCACGCCCACCACGCCCAGCCGCAGCAGGCCCGTCAGGGTGTTGGCATCGCCGATGCGCTCGCGCAGCGACGCCGCGAAGGCGATGAGCTGCTGCGCGCGCTCGAACAGCTCGTGGCCCTTGGGCGTGAGCTGGGCGCGGTGGAACTGGCGGTCGAACAGTTGCGTGCCCAGAGACGCTTCCAGCTCGCGCACGCGCGCCGACACGGTGGACTGCGAGGCATGCAGGGCCTCGGCCGCGGCAGCGAAGCTGCCGAGCTCGACGATGCGGACGAAGGTTTCGAGCTGCTTGATGTTCATCGGCGTGCGTGCGGGCTGCGGCGCGCCCCGTACGCAGCCAGGCCCTCAGCCGTTGTAGAAGCGGCGTCCCCGGTCACGCAGCCACAGCCGCACCAGGTGCCGCTTGCGTTCGAACTCGGGGTGGTCAACGAAGTGGGTGCGGCGATGGCCCAGACGGGTATTGTCGACGATCTGGATCTGTCCCGGCTCGAAGAAGAACTCGCGTGCGAAGCGCGGTTCGCGCATCGTGGCCTCCAGCGTCTCCAGCGCGTCCAGGCCTTCGGGGTCGATCTCGCGCCCGGCCATGCGGTAGCCGTTCAACGTGTGGCGGTGCGACAGGCGGAACACCAGCCGCTCGCCTTCCATCTGCGCCAGCGGATGGCTGACCAGGCGCGGTTCGTGCGGCGCATGCTCGCGCTGGCGGTCGAACAGGTAGGGCTGGAACAGTCGTGCAACCTTCTCGGGATGGCGCCGCCGCATCTCGTCGAACACGCTGTAGAAGCTGACGATGCTGCTGATGCCGCCTTCCTTGGCCGGCCGCACGCAGAACAGCGACACGTAGTCCGGCGCGCACAGGTTGTAGCTGTTGTCGGTGTGGAAGTTCTGCTCGGCGTTGGTGATGTCGGGGCGCACGCCGTTGCCCGGCGGCTTGCCGAGGTCCCGCACGTCGTACACCAGCTTGCCGTCCCAGCTCTGCGCCACGGGCCGCGCCACCAGTTGCGAAAGCAGCCAGTACACCGCGCGTGCCTCCTCCATGCTGTAGGCATCCATCGGCAGGCGGTCGATGATGACGAAACCGACGCCAAGCTCCAGGACGTGCTTGGCGCGCGCCATCATCGCGCGGCTGGCGGGCAGATCGAATTCGTGCACGTCCAGTGCCTCGATGGGCAGCGGGTTGGCGCGCAGCTCGTTCACCAGGGCGTCCAGCTCGCGCCGCACCGCGGCATCGAGCTTGACCAGGCCGTCCTGGGGATGCAGCGTGTCGCGCGTCCACGAGATCGCGCCGCCCAGCGGGCCCGGCGGCAGCAGCGGCATGCCCCCATGGTGCTGCTGCTCGTTGAGGATTGCTTCGGTTCGCTCGCTCACTTCCATCGCGTGTCTCCTTGGCTGTCGTGGGCGCAGTCTAGGAAGCGTGGCGCCATCGGGATAGCGATTTGTTTTGATGAAGCTCGTGCGGTTTTCCTGATGGATCGCAACTGCCAGGATTCTCGATTCTTGGCATTCCAATCCCATTTGACGTGAACCCATGAAGCCCACGTACCGTCCCGGTCTGCGTACTCTTGAAACAAGCCTGGGCCGCAGGTATTTCAGCAGGCCGGGTGATATGCTTTGTCCCATTAATTAGGACAAAAGGTCGCCATGGACAAGACTTTGCTGAAAGGGCTGGCGGTGCTGGAGGCCATTGCGGACATGCAGGGCGAGGCGCGCGTCATCGACGACGTGGTGGCGCGCGTGGGGCTCACGCGCAGCAACACCCACCGCACGCTGCAGACGCTGATGCATGCCGGCTA